>CALDJN010000231.1 GCA_937901695.1 uncultured Anaerocolumna sp. | reverse complement strand
ACTTGTTAAGTATCTTAATGTATCAGTTGAAGTAGCTGGAGTCTTAACTGCGTTAAGATCTTTAGTTTCGCCAACTGCTAATTCGAAATCTTTTGCGCCAATATCAACGCTTGTAGCACGTTGTTTAACATCTAAGTCAAGTTTGAAAGATTTAATAAACTTGCCAGTTGATTTCTTATAAGCGTTAACTTTAACTGTTGCTTTACCAGAAGCTACTGGAGTTACAACACCATCTTTTTGATTTACTTTAGCAACTTTAGCATTGCTTGTAAACCACTTATAAGTGTTTTTCTTAGATACATTATTTAGGCTGTAATCAACCTTTTTGCCCACATAAACTGTCTGTGGTGCTTTTGCTCCACCTTGTTTAACAATTTTAGTAGCTGTAGCTGCAAATGCTGGTGCAGCAGGAGCAAAGCTAGTAACTACCATTGCCAAAGCAAGACCTGAAGCTAATTTCTTAAAGAAATTTTTCTTCATATTCTTTCTTCCTCCTTAAAATATATGTTTGGAATTATATTTTCTTATGCCTTAAGGCTTTAATTACCCAATACTCTTATGAAGGATAACCCCACCCGTAGACATTCATAAATATAATCATTCCAATAACAAGTTGATTATAACAAGATTCAAACAAAAGGTCAAGTCTTTTTACCTATATTTTTACTTTTCTAGCAATTTTCCAGTTGGGTTGGAAAATTCGAGTTTTGCCTTATTTTTGACACATTTCAGCAGTCTATTATCAAGTCATTCTAAGTCATTTTACTGGCAGCTCATTCCAAATGTCTCATATAGATTATATCCTGTTTGTTTGTAGTTTTGTATGGAATTGACTATATCTAAGTCACACTCTAATGGAACAAAGAAGTTTATTTTTTGTACTCATCATCATTGACTTGCCTATATAATGCACCTTGATTGTGTCAATTTTATGTCATGGTTTTGTCATAATTAGTTTATTTTCTTGTAGGGAAGTAAATAAAAAGTCATTCTGAAACGGAGTGAGGGGGAAAGGGGTTTTGGGATTCTTCACTTCGTTCAGAATGACATTGGATGTATTATTATTTTAGTATTTCTTCTACAGTTTCCTGCATCTTGTCTGTATCACATACTCTTGTGTGGAGTATAGGGGCAGTTTTGATTTCTTCAATAGCTCCCGGAATATCGGTTCCGGAGATTTTACTTAATTCATCTACTAGTTCCAGCTCGCTTAGGGTGTTATATTTCGTATCAATAGCATTCATTACGCTTCTTGCGAATTTATATGGGCTGGCTGTGGAAGCGATGATTGTTTTAGTTGTATCTCCCGTTTGTGTTCTATAATTATTGTACACACTGGCAGCTACTGCTGTATGAGTATCGATGATGTAGCCGGTTTTATCATATAGTTTCTTTATTGTTTCTGCAGTTTCTCCTTCAGTAGCATAACCAGCTATGAATTCCTGCACTTTTGATTTCATTTCTTCTGTTATTTTATACTCTCCTTTGGTGCTTAAGGATTTCATAAGTTCTAATGTTTTATCTGCATCTTTTCCGGTGATTTGGTAGATGAGACGTTCTAAGTTACTAGAGATTAAGATATCCATGGATGGAGAGCTGGTTAGGATGAATTCTCTATTCTTATTGTAGATTCCTGTTTGGAAGAAATCGAATAATACTTTGTTATCGTTGGAAGCACAGATTAGTTTATTAATTGGAACTCCCATGGCTTTGGCATAATATGCTGCTAAGATATTACCAAAATTACCGGTTGGTACTACTACATTAATTTCCTCACCTTCTGCGATTTCTTCATTCTTATATAGATTAGCATAGGAATATACGTAGTATACAATCTGAGGTACCAGACGACCAATATTTATGGAATTTGCAGAGGAGAATTGATAGCCTTTTGCTTTCATACCTGCTGCAAGCTCTTTATTGTTAAACATGGCTTTTACACCACTCTGGGCATCATCAAAGTTTCCTCTGATGCCAACTACGTATGTGTTATCACCCTTTTGGGTTACCATTTGTTTTTCTTGTACTACACTGACTCCGTCTTTCGGATAGAATACGATAATCTTGGTTCCTTCTACATCTGCAAATCCAGCTAAGGCTGCCTTGCCGGTATCCCCTGAGGTTGCTGTCAGTATTACGATTTTGTCCTGTACCTGGTTCTTCTTTGCTGCTGTGGTTAGTAGGTGTGGAAGGATGGATAGTGCCATATCCTTGAAAGCTATGGTTGCACCGTGGAATAATTCCAGGTAATATGCTCCGTCAGCTTTAACCAGAGGGGCAATTTCTTCTGTATCGAATTTAGAATCATAGGCTTTCTCAATACAGGATTTTAGTTCTTCTTCGGTAAAGTCGGTTAGGAAAAGTTTCATTACTTCGTATGCGGTTTGTTGATAGGTTAGGCTGGATATATCTTTCATGGAAAGACCTAACTTTGGAATAGTTACAGGTACGTATAAGCCACCATCGTCTGCCAGTCCTTTTAAAATAGCTTTGGAAGCTGTAATGGGTTCGCTGTTGCTGCGTGTACTTTGATACATAAGATTCATGGTTATCATTCCTTTGATTGGTGAGATTTATTTATGGGTTTCAATAGTTTAGTGTGTTAAATTTAATTTTATGTATTATAGCATGTTAATTATGGTAGGACAATAACTTTTAGGGAAATTACGAAAATAAAAATGTTAAAAATGTCATAAAAATTATTTATAATTTGTTCTGTTGCAACAGGTAAGATGCTATGATAGAATAAGCCTATGGAGTAATCGTGTACAGGGTGTGTTAACCTCCCGTGAAGGGAGGTGGTGCCGATGAATTATATTACATATAGTGAATTATTTACTTTTGTACTTATGATCATTGCGCTGCTTACCTATTTAGACAATAGGAATAATAAGCGAAAAAAATAACTGCCCCTGTTCTTGACCAGACCTGAGGCAGTTATTTTTTTCGCTTATTATTCCTATTGTCTAAATAGG
>CALDJN010000230.1 GCA_937901695.1 uncultured Anaerocolumna sp. | reverse complement strand
ACTCTCTAAGGTCTGAACAGCCTAAATTAGGCAAAGCGTACGTACGTTAGTTAATACGATAACTTTTTAATAAACTAACTAATTATTTTCATGAGAACCAATTGACGAAAAGAATAAGATATTTCAAAAAAGTGTGATTTGAATCATAGTTTAATGGATAATATATTGTTATATTATTATCATAAAGAAGGAGGTAGTAAAGATGGGAAAGAAAATAACAGACAAAGTAACCTGGGTAGGTAAAATAGATTGGGAGTTAAAAAACTTCCACGGGCAGGAATTATCCACAAAGAAAGGTTCATCGTATAATTCATATTTAATTAGAGATAAAAAGACAGTACTTATTGACACAGTATGGCAGCCTTACGATAAAGAATTTGTTTCAAGATTAAAGAAAGAAATCGATTTGAATAAGATTGATTACATTATTGCAAATCATGGAGAAATCGACCATAGCGGTGCCCTTCCTGAACTTATGAGAGAAATTCCAAACACACCAATTTACTGTACTGCCAATGGAATTAAGATTTTAAAAGGTCATTATCATGAAGATTGGAACTTTGTAGCGGTAAAAACTGGTGATTCCATAGACATTGGTGAAAGCAAGCTGGTATTTGTGGAGGCACCAATGCTTCACTGGCCAGACAGTATGTTTACTTATATGACTGGTGAAAATATATTATTTAGTAACGATGCCTTTGGTCAGCACTATGCAACAGAAACACTATATAATGACCAAGTAGATAAGGGAGAACTTTATGAAGAAGCATTAAAATATTATGCTAATATTCTGACTCCATTTAGTCCTTTCGTAATTAAGAAGATAAAAGAAGTATTAGCTCTTAATTTACCTGTTGATTACATTTGCACCAGCCACGGTGTAATATGGAAGGATAATCCTACCCAAATCATTGAACAGTACTTAAAATGGGCAGACAATTATCAGGAAAATCAGATAACATTAATTTACGATACTATGTGGAACTCCACCCGGAAAATGGCAGAAGCCATTGCGGAGGGGATACAGGAAGCGGATTCTTTCGTTACAGTTAAATTATTTAACTCTTCCAAAGAGGATAAAAATGATATCTTATCAGAAATATTTAAATCAAAGGCAATTCTTATCGGATCACCAGAAGTAAATGGAGGCTATTTACACTCTCTTGGAGGACTTTTGGAAATGATAAAAGGTCTGAAATTTAAAGGGAAAAGTGCAGCTGCCTTCGGAAGCTATGGCTGGAGCGGAAAAGCGGTAAAACTATTAACGGAAGAACTGGAAAAGTGCGGATTTAAAGTAGTAAACGATGGTCATAAATCCTTATGGGTACCTGATGATGAGGAAATTAATGTATTAAAAGAATACGGAAAAGACTTTGTAAAGGCTATTCAAGAATAATTTTATAAATGGTAACGAAACTTCATATTTACTTCATATTTACTCTTCATACCATACTGTCACTTTGCTTTGCAAAGTGACACTTTTTAAGTTATAATTTGAAAAAAAAGGAGGCATTTTATATGAATACTATAAGTAAGAACTGTGCACATTGCCATAATCGATTGTGCATACATAAAGTACCCATTTTTTCAACCCTTGAACATGAAGATATATTGAAAGTAAAAACCTTAATAAACCATAGGGAATATGGCAAAGGGGAATGTATCTATAATGAAGGGGACAAATTAGACTCTATTGTTATTATAAATGAAGGCAGTGCAAAAGCGTTAAAATATACATCAGATGGAAGAGAACAAATCTTATATGTTTTTTCAGAAGGCGATTTTTTCGGAGAGCAATATTTACTTAGTGATCAAATCGCAACCTTTACAGTAGAAGCATTAGAAAAAGTTAAGGTTTGTATGCTTACAAAGGAAAATTTTACACAACTGATTTTAAATTATCCTAACATAGCTATGCAAATCATAGAAGAATTGGGTGAAAGAGTAACTAATCTGCTAAACACCATTCAGAATATGGGGGCAAAGAGTGTGGATGCCCGTGTTAGCTCTTTATTATTGGATTTTTCCAAAAAATACGGTGAAAAAGTTCCGGAAGGAACTCTTATTCGTCTGCCTCTTAGCCGTGAGGGAATGGCTAATTATTTAGGGCTTGCAAGAGAAACTGTCAGCCGCAAACTTGGACAGTTTGAAAATGAAGGTTATATTCAATCGGTGAGTAATAAATCCATATTGATAAAAGAGGAAGATATAATAAAAGAAATAGCGGGAAATTCTTGATAATATAGGTAAAGAATGAAGAAAAATGAAACATTAATAAACGATACGCTTTGGAAAAAAATCAGTGTTTCGTCATTCTGAGTCTCTTTTACAAGGGTTCCAGGCGGTAATATGATATAAAAAAAATCAATGTTATGTCATTCTGAGCCCTAGGCGAAGAATCTCAGAATGTAAAGATTATCTGGATTCTTCGCCTAGGGCTCAGAATTATAATGCTAAATAGCACCACTATAAACGAAAGAGATTCTTCGCAAATTAAACTTCGTTGAATTTTTGCTCAGAATGATACGCTTTCAGAATGACAAGATATTAACATAGATTAATCCATAAATAGGATTACAATCGCAGAAGTTCATCCTCCGTTGAGTTATACTAATCTCAGAAAGTAAAGATTATTTGGATTCTTCGCCTGAGGCTCAGAATGACAATTCTAAATAGCACCACTATAAACGAAAGAGATTATTCGCAAATTCAACTTTGTTGAATTTTTGCTCAGAATGACACGCTTTCATAGCAATGACACGTTTTTATGACAATGACATGTTTTCATAGCAATGACAAGATATTAACATAGATTAATCTATAAATATGATTACAATCACAGAAATTCATCCTCCTCTAGGTTATACTTAGGTCAGAAAATAACAAAGACGTTGCAGGAAGCAACCATAATCTAAAGGGAGGATTCTTATGAATATAACAGACAAAAATAATACAATTGGGGCAGTAGTAGCTGAATTACCAAAGGCAACTGAGATTTTTAAAGAATACGGCATTGATTATTGCTGTGGTGGACATCGCTTGTTGGCAAATGTGATAAAGGAACAAAACTTATCGGGAGATGAAATATATGCAAAACTGCAGCAGGCGGAAGAAGAACGTAGGAACAGCTATTCTGGTCAAGAAAATAATTTTAAAGAAATGAGTCCAGAGGTGCTATCCGCTTATATTGAAGATACCCATCACGGATATCTTCGTAAAGCATTACCGGAAATAGCAGACCTCCTTAACATTGTTCTAAGAGCACATGGTAAAAATCATAAGGAACTATTTGATGTTTATCGTTTATTTGGCAAATTAAAAGCAGACTTAGAGCAGCATTTAGTAAAAGAAGAAACCTTAGTTTTCCCTATTGTAGGGGTAGCAGAAGAGGATTTAAAAGAAATAAAAGAACTTACACATGAGATTATTACGGAACATGAAGCTGCAGGGGAGATACTTGGAGAACTGAGAA
Source organism: uncultured Anaerocolumna sp. (assembly GCA_937901695.1). Taxonomy (GTDB): domain Bacteria; phylum Bacillota; class Clostridia; order Lachnospirales; family Lachnospiraceae; genus Anaerocolumna. The sequence goes on along the minus strand of CALDJN010000230.1, from coordinate 4,614 downwards.
GTATAACTAAGGACTATCAATTACCAGCAGATGCATGTGGAACTTTTGCAAAAGCCTATGAAAAATTAGAAGAAATGGAACAGGATTTACATCAGCATATTCATTTGGAAAATAATATCTTATTAGTTCAATATTCTGACAGATAATTAGTTATACTAACAGGGAAAGGCTTGATGCAGCATGAGTGAAAAAGTAATAAATTTTAGTAAAACTGTTTATGAACTATGTAACAATAATTCTGAAATAGCTGACATTTTAAAAGAACTTGGGTTTAAAGATATAACTAACCTGGGAATGTTAAACACCGCAGGCAGGTTTATGACCATACCCAAAGGTGCAGCTATGAAAAAGATTCCTATAGAAACCATTAAGGAAAGTTTTATAAATCATGGATACGAAATAAAAGAGTAGGAGGGTTAACTATGAGTGAAAGTATTAACAACAGAGAATATCGGAAAAATGTAATAAAAGAGGTTATAAAACAACTTCATGAAGGGAAAACAGTGGATGAAGTTAAGCAACAATTTGAGAAAGCATTTGCAGGAGTATCGGCTTCTGATATATCGGAAGCGGAAGGTGCTCTAATTGCAGAAGGACTACCTATTACTGAAGTTCAAAGGTTATGTGATGTTCATGCAGCAGTATTTAAAGGTTCCATAGAAGAAATCCATCAACCTACAGACCAGAAGCAGATACCGGGACATCCAGCCAATACTCTCATTCGTGAGAATAGAGCCATAGAAAAAATACTTGAAAAAGAAATAAAACCTTATTATTCTGATATAAACCATAAAAACATACAGGAATTAATAAAAGGTATGGAACATTTATCAAAGATTGAACTTCACTACCTTAGAAAGGAAAATTTATTTTTCCCTTTCTTAGAAAAGTATGGTGTAACTGCGCCTCCTAAAGTTATGTGGGGAGTTGATGATGAAATTCGTGAACAGATTAAAGAAGTGAAAGCTTTGTTAGTGGAATCCACAAGTGATGCCAATGTAATAAAAGAAAAGATAAATGCACTAATTGACAAAGTGAATGAGATGATTTTTAAAGAGGAAAACATTCTTTTGCCAATGCTTCTTGAAAAACTAACTCAGGATGAATGGAAATCCATCGCTGATGACAGAGATGAAATCGGATATTTAGTAGATAAAGTACCCGTATGGAATCCCGCAAAAGAGGCAAAAGAAGAAATAAAGGAAGAAATCAAAGAACCGGGAGTCATTACTTTACCTTCCGGAGTATTAAAGGTAGAAGAGCTAACATGGATGCTAAATACACTTCCTTTTGATATAACCTTTGTAGACAAAAACGATGTAGTAAAATACTTTTCACAAAGTTCCGGGAGAATATTTCCACGTACGAAGGCAATCATCGGACGAAATGTCTCCAACTGCCATCCACCTGCAAGCGTTCATATCGTTGAAAAAATCGTGGAAGACTTCAAACTCGGTAAAAAGGACCATGAAGATTTCTGGATTCAAGCAGGGGATAAGTATATATTAATACGTTATTATGCAGTTCGCAATCCAGAGGGGGAATATATTGGTGTCCTTGAAGTAACCCAAGATATAAAACCGATACAAGAAATAACAGGAGAAAAAAGACTATTAGCAAAATAATATAAATTAAAGTGCAGATAGGCAGAATATGAAATCTAGCTTGGGTAAAATGAAAGTCCAAGAAGAGAGTTAGGTTAAAACAGGAAAACATCATAGAATAACCAAAAAGCTAACCTTTGCTAATATATTAGTAATAAGGTTAGCTTTTTTATATGCTATACCATTTTTACATAGGGTAAAGTTACTTTCGGTAAATAGATAAATTATGTATACTTCCTATTTTCAAAAATTAAAAGACATTTATACAAATGTGTGGTAAAATAATCTAAAACGTTTATTACAATATAGTAAGAACAATTAACAGGAGGCTGTAATGAAGGGAATTATTCTAGCAGGCGGTTCTGGGACAAGACTTTATCCTATTACCAAAGCTGTATCAAAGCAAATACTACCAATTTATGATAAACCAATGATTTATTATCCCTTATCCATATTAATGCTTGCTGGTATAAATGAAGTATTAATTATATCTACACCGAGAGATTTACCTGTATTTGAGCAACTATTGGGAGATGGCAGCCATATCGGAATGTCATTTTCCTACGCTGTTCAGGAAGAGCCCAGGGGTCTTGCGGAAGCATTTATTATAGGCGAACAATTTATAGGAAATGATAGGGTTGCATTAATCTTAGGCGACAATATATTTTACGGAAGAAGCTTTACCGCTACATTGGAAAGGGCAGTTGCAAGAGAAACAGGTGCAACAATATTTGGATATTATGTAAGAGACCCAAGGGCATACGGTGTTGTTGAGTTTGATAAAGATGGTAAAGCGATATCCATTGAAGAAAAGCCGGAGAATCCTAAATCCAATTATGCTGTACCAGGACTATATTTTTATGATAATCGCGTTATTGAGATTGCGAAAGGTGTGAAACCTTCTGCAAGGGGTGAGATTGAGATAACCTCTGTAAATAATGCTTATTTAGAACAGGGTGAATTAAAGGTGGAAACTTTAGGACGTGGAATGGCTTGGCTGGATACAGGCAATCATGATTCTTTATTGGAGGCTGCCAATTATGTAGCTTCTATTCAGAAGAGACAAGGATTATATATTTCCTGTATCGAAGAGATTGCATATAAGAAAGGTTATATCACTAAAGAACAACTGCTTAAATTAGCCGAACCTCTTTTAAAAACGGATTACGGGAAATATTTAGTAGATGTATCAAATGGTTTATAATATAACCTTTAAGGAAAAGCTGAGGTAGTGGATAGACCTGCCTGCGGGCAAAACTTTCCTACAGGCAAAACTTACTTACAGGCAAAACTTGCTTACTGGCAAAACTTGCTTAGAGGCAAAACTTGCTTAGAGGCAAAACTTGCTTACAAGCAAGTGGAAGTATCCACTTTGACAGGATAAGTTAAGTGAATATTAGATTTATAGGAGATATAAAAATGGGACAATTTAATTTTATCAAACAAGATATAGATGGGTTATATGTAATAGAGCCAAAATGTTTTGGAGACAACCGTGGCTATTTTATGGAAACCTATAATTATGAAGATTTTAATAATGCTGGACTTTCTCAAGTATTTGTACAAGATAATCAATCATCATCTGGGAAAGGTGTACTCAGAGGTCTGCATTTTCAAATAAAACATCCACAAGGTAAGTTAGTTCGTGTTTTAAAAGGTGAAGTATATGACGTGGCAGTAGATATAAGACCAGGTTCAAAAACCTTTGGAAAATGGCACGGCGAATATTTATCTGCGGAAAACAAAAGACAATTCTACATTCCAGAAGGCTTTGCCCATGGTTTCTTAGTATTATCGGAGGAAGCAGAGTTTACTTACAAATGTACAGATTTTTACCACCCGGAAGATGAGGGTGGTATTATCTGGAACGATAAAGACTTGAAAATAGACTGGCCCATAAAGGATATGGAAATCATATTATCTGAGAAGGACAAGAGACAACAAACCTTTAGCGAATTCAAATAAGGAGATAGTTACAATGAAAAGTATTTTAATAACTGGTGCTAACGGACAATTAGGACGAGCACTTAATACCGTTTTAAAAGAACAGTTAGATTCAGATACTATAATCCTTAACACCAGTAGAGGAGAACCAACTGCTTACTGTCCGATACTTCTAGACATAACCAATCCAGTTGCGGTTACGAACATAGTGCAAGATTTAAAACCGGATATCATCATTAATTGTGCTGCACATACGGCAGTAGATTTATGTGAAACCGATAAGGAAAGAGCATATGAAATCAATGCTCTTGGACCAAAAAACCTAGCTGCTGCCGCTAATGCCATTGATGCTAAACTCATCCATGTATCAACGGATTATGTTTTTGATGGTGAAAGGAAAACTCCTTATACAGAAGAAGACCAGGCCAATCCTCAAACAGTGTATGGTCAAACCAAATTAGAGGGAGAAAGGCTGGTACAAAATCACTGTGAAAAATATTTCATTATACGTACTGCATGGCTGTATGGTGAAGGAAAAAACTTTGTAAAAACCATGCTTCAATTGGCAGAGAATCATACTGAAGTACGTGTAATAAGAGACCAGTTTGGAACTCCAACCAGTGCTCTGGAATTAGCCAAAGCAATTGTTTTCTTAATGAATACTGAAAATTATGGAATCTACCATGGAACTTGTGAAGGCATTGCTACCTGGTATGAATTTGCTACAGAAGTATTTCGATTAGCAAAAAAAGAAATAACGGTAAAACCTATTACCACAGAAGAATATCCAACACCTGCAAAAAGACCAAAATACTCTGTTCTTGAAAATAAAAAGTTAAAAGCACTGAATTATTACATGAAGCCTTGGAAGGATGCCCTGCAAGAGTATATAAATATGGAATTGCTGCATAATACTCTGTCATTCTGAGAGTGCTTTTACTCGAAGAATCTCACACTCAAAAAGGGATTCTTCGCTGCGCTCAGAATGACATGCTTTCATGACATGCTTTCATGACATGCTTTCATAGAAATGACATGCTTTCATAGAAATGACATGCTTTCATAG
>CALDJN010000229.1 GCA_937901695.1 uncultured Anaerocolumna sp. | reverse complement strand
GGGAAGAGCCTCCTACCATTCGCATAGTTTGCTGCTGCCAGGAATAATTCATGGATATTGCAACGGTAAATAATGATGTAAATAATATAGTGGTTAGTGCAATTGCAATTAATGCTATGATATTTCTAGTTCTATTTGAACGAAAACTACGAAAGGATAATTTTCTGATAATTTTTCTATTTGCTACGTTTAACATATTAACCTCGATTCTGGCGCTTACCGCCTTTTAATAACCAATTGAAAAAGCATTGTTTTTAACTTTCTCCTCTCTCTGTATATTTACCTAATTCTGTTTTACTAAATTGGGTTCAGAATCTGATCCTAGCTTTTTATTATTTTCCCATCTTCTATATGGATGATGAAATCAGCCATTTGGGCCATTTCCTCATTATGAGTTATCATTACAATGGTTTGTCCAAACTGCTTACTGGTAACCTTTAAAAGTCCCATAACATCTAAGCTTGTTTTACTATCCAGGTTACCAGTAGGTTCATCTGCTAGAATAATAGCAGGTTTGGAGGCAAGCGCTCTGGCAATGGCAACTCTTTGCTGTTGCCCTCCGGATAGATTGTTGGGTAGATTGTGAAGTTTCTGTTCCAAACCTAAAGTTTGAATGATTTTATTCACATAGGTGCTATCTATCTTGTTTCCATCTAGTTCAATTGGCAGTACAATATTCTCATATACATTTAAAACCGGTACCAGATTATAATTTTGGAATACAAAACCGATTTTTCTTCTTCGAAATATAGTAAGTTCTTCTTCTTTTAGGGTAAAGATATCTTTTCCATCCACCACTACACTTCCCCTGGTTGGTCTGTCAAGACCTCCTAACATATGCAGCAATGTTGATTTACCGCTTCCGGAAGTACCCACTATAGCAACAAAGGAACCATTTTCAACCTGTAGATTAACTCCATCCAGAGCTTTGACTACATTTTCACCTGTTCCGTAATATTTTTTTAGATTATCTGTTTCAAGTATTATCATTAATGTAAACCTTCCTTTCCTAGTCAAGACCACCGACTTAGCCGGTGGCTTGCTCTAACCCTATAAGGGTCTGTTGCCTGCCGTGCCTAAAGACTTATTGATAAATATCTGCCTTTTGCATTGATTGCTTTGCCACCCTTCGGGTACAGAAAAAGCCTATGCATAACTTAACTCATGCATAGACTATATCATGAACGTAATGCGTGTTCATAATCTTGGCTCTCCACTGGGAAATTCCAAGCAACCTTTGCTTTCCTCATTACGTTTTTACTATATCATAAGAATCTTTCTACATTCTTTCTGAAATCTAACAGTTTTGAAAGATTTAGTTGCATTTTGGTAAGAAAACAGAAAAAACTGACCCTTCTCCAAGTTTTGAGGCTACTTTGATATATCCACCTTCTGCTGAAATGATAGCTTTAGAAAGGTATAATCCAATACCAACACCTTCCTGTTCCGAAACTATTTGGGAACGATAAAATCTCATAAATATTCTGCTAAACTCAGATTCATCTATTCCAATTCCGTTATCGGCAATATCCATACGGCAGAATAATTCATAGGCAGTTGTTTTAATAGCAATTCTACCATACTCTGGAGTATACTTAATTGCATTATCAACTATATTTGCAATAGCTTCTATGGTCCACTTCATATCAAATAATGCTTTTTCCTGTGTTTGCTCTATGATAAAATCAATATGTTTATTATCAGCTTTGGAAGAAACTTGCTTTTGTACGGAAAAAAGTAAATCATTTATGTTATTTATCTGAGGTACCACAGAAATAATCCCATTCTCTAATCTGGAAGTTTTAATTAAGGCATCAATTAAGAAATTAAGTTTTTCCGTTTGCGTCATAATCTGGCTTGCATATTGCTCTTCTTCATTGGTTAGCTTCTGTTCCAAAAGTAACTGGGAATAAAGCAGTATATTTGCTATAGGGGTCTTAGTCTGATGAGAGATGTCCGATATAAGTGATTTAATCTTCTCTTTTTCTTTTGCCAGATTTTTTGAAGATGTCTCACTTTCCCATAAATATTGATGCAGCTTTACTTCTAATGCAGACATTTTTGATTCATTATAAGTGGTTTCCGTAAAGCTACCCCTGATGGCAGAATCTATCATGCTATTTAAATGTTTCATAATTTTATTAAGTTTATTTCTATTGAAAAGAACAATACATATAGAAATTAATAAAACTATAACTGCAAGAATTATTATCACAATACTAATACATTCCATCTATTTCACCGCCCAAGTATAACCTACTCCATATACTGTTTTTATGTATTGAGGGGAAGAAGGATTCTCTTCCAGCTTATCGCGTAAGCGTTTTATGGTTACGGATAAGGCATTCTCGTCCACATATTCAGCACCATCGGTCCATATCCAATCAACCAGATTAGAGCGAGTTAATGTACGCCCTTTATTCTCAATTAAAATTTTAAGAAGTTTTTGCTCCGTTTTACTAAGTTCTATTAAGCTTCCGTTATTTGAAAATTCCATGGAATTAAAATTAAAAATGTAATTATCCATTTGAATTACATTAGATATTGCAGATTCTAGCTTGCGCAGCTGCAACTTAACCCTGGCTCTCAGCACCATTAGGCTAAATGGTTTCGTAATATAATCATCAGCACCTAACTCTAAACCCGTTACGATATCCGTTTCTAAGTCATTAGCAGTAAGTATTATTATAGGCAGCGTATGCTTTTCCCTAACTTCCCTAAGTAAATCCAGACCATTTCCATA
>CALDJN010000228.1 GCA_937901695.1 uncultured Anaerocolumna sp. | reverse complement strand
ATCAATTCCTCTTCTTAAAAATCCCGAAAGAACCTGCATCTGCGTCAACTTATACCCTTTTTTCAGATAGAGATTTGTCTGTTCTTCCGATAATCCAAATTTCAAATCCTCTTCCACCAAAGCCAACACATCTGCTTCATATCGCCTCGTATTACGAAGTGTAGTCAGATATTTGTCGTGCTTCATAGAAGTAATCTGTCGTGTCATCTGTTCCATAAATACCTCCTGTTATCTAGAAGCAAGCATAAAAATAACAGCCTATCGTGTTGGCTGCTTCTTATCTCTCTCTTCCGTTTTGTCTTTCTTAATGTCTTCTACCCTTGTTCTGTCTGTATCCTCTGCTATCACATCTCTAAGAATTGACTTTCCAAGATTTAATTCCTTAAATACTGCTTTCTCCTTGCTGCTGACCAGACGAAATTGTTCTTTATAGTAGAGCTGAAGTTGTTCCACCTCTTCTAAAGAATATCCTTCCTCTTCCAACTGCTTTTTGCTCATCAGCAAAAAAAGCATCTCCATTCTGAAAACAGCTTTCTGCCGGTTTTAACTCCTGCATTGCATCCGCAACTTCAAAAATGGTCTTACATTTCTCCTTTGAACGATATACCCTGCTCTTATCCTTAGATGCAGACTTCTTCTTATCTGTAAGATTCTCAACAGTAAGTGCCAAATCCACCACATTATGAATATCATGCCGTACCAAAAACAGATACTGTTGTTGTAGTTTCTGCATCTTCTTAATATCATTCTTGTATTTCCAAGCCTGACTATATGGTCGTTTCTTCAACTTACCAATTCGATACAGTTTTGCATAATACCGTTTCTGTAATCCAGGCATCTTAGCTCTTCGATATCGTTTCACATAACACTTAACAAGCTGCGGTTCAAATTCTTTCTTCTGTTCCTGATAGAATTGAATATCTTCCTCCTGTATTCTGCTACGAATACGTTCCTCCGAATAATTCTCGCCCAGTGTTTTACATCTCTTGAACCGATTCATTCCTGGTGGTTTCAATGCAAGATATTTCCCCTTCTTGATTTCATATCCTTTCTCGTTAAGAAGTTCAAGAAATCCGTCATAATCATTCGCCTGTAAGATGCAGGAATCCACATCTCTGGCAATCATATCGGTCCATACAAACTTCCCATCCCGATATTCGTTCCATTCCTTATAATGCTCATGGGAAGCATCTTTATCTCCCTCAATTTCTATGGTAGACAGACCATATTCCTCACATAAACGGTTCGTAATCGGCTGAATCTCCTTTGCCCAATCCCCTTTTTCATAACGATACTTGTGTCCATCAATAAAGCTGACGCTATTGAATACTATATGAGAATGAACATGATCCGTATTATCATGCACACAGTAGACTGCTTCATATTCCTTTCCCAGATATTCTTCCACAAAGCGTCTGGTGATTTCATAGACCATATCAGGATTTGTCTCTTCCTCTTTAAAAGAAAGTATTAAGTGATACCCCTGCCGCTTATCAACCTTTCCAAACTTTCGCTTCGTATTCTTCATCTGTTCAAAGGCACTATCCGGCTGGCAGTTAATTCCACCCACCAGCCTTCCGTCCTGTGTCTTCTCCGGATTCATAATATAATCCAAGGCACTCTTTAGATGCCTTCCGTGAAAATGACCGCCGCAGTCTTTCATATAAAGAATTTTACTAATTGCCAACCATATCCACCACCTTCTTCACTTCGAGATTTAATTTTCTCATATACGCGATTAACTGCTCCTTATCTTCCTTGGAATACAGTTCTACATTATGATGAAACGTAATCTGGTTAATGTTCACTCCAATTCGATTTACCTCGTTGATGAGTTCTTTTAGAAGTTTCCGAATTTCTGGATAATCATTTGGTTTCTGGCTGATAAGAAATCGAAGATATTCTGCTTCATTCATCCCTGCATTTTTTGACTTTTCCGCCAATACAGATGCTTCGGATGGCATAAGCCTTACTGTCTTTTTTATCACATGAACTTTATCAGCCATATCATCACCTTGCTCTTTCCTTTACCTGCGGTTGAATAATAAATGATGTCAGATTCTTTACTTCTGAATTCAAATCTCTTCCTTTTTCTAAATTTTCAATGAATTCGTTTACGAGACGCTCTGCGGTTTTTTCTACCACTACTGCATATTTCGTCTGGTCAAACAACTGATCAAGAACAACTTCATCTTGTTTCAGGTTTTGATACTTATTCTGTGCATTACAAAATTCAATGAAATTCGCTGCATTCTGTCTCTCAGCATCCATATCTAAAATCATTTCATAATTCCATTCACAGCAAGAATCAATTACCTCATCCATAGAAAATTCTTCCCAAACCGTTCCATCCGGTTTATCTTCTAGGTCACCCCGATACAAAGCACCATCAATCTGACCAATCGTATATCCATGCCCTTCCATATATCCAAGAATGAGATCTGCCTCTTTATCTGTAAAATGAAAGCCTGTGTCATAGTTCTCCTGATATCTTAATAGTGCTTCTACCGTACTAAGTACATCCGGTTCTTTTGGTTTTGTTACTAATCCATCTTCCTTATCCATAGCTGTCAGTACACCTCCTTATCCGTGTTTAGTTAAAATTATCATGGCTCTCATGTCCC
>CALDJN010000227.1 GCA_937901695.1 uncultured Anaerocolumna sp. | reverse complement strand
AGGACCTACAACGAGTATGCGTATGGAGAAATTCGAAAAAGAGTTTATAGAGAAAACAGGTGTTAAGGTTATCGTTGGAAAGGGTGGCATGGGTGGAGAGACAGAGGCTGCCTGCCGAGAAAATAAGGCAATTCATTGTGTATTCCCTGCCGGCTGTGCAGTAATAGCAGCTGAAACAGTAGAAGAAATTGAAGATGCCCATTGGATGGATTTAGGTATGCCTGAAACACTTTGGGTTTGCAGAGTAAAGGAATTTGGTCCCCTAATCGTATCCATTGATGCAGAGGGAAATAATCTGTTTGAACAAAATAAAGTAACGTTTAATGAACGTAAAGATGAGGCTTTAGAGGACTTATATACAAAAGTTAAATTCATAAAATAAGTAAATGGAGATGATGTATATGATCTAATCTAAGAAAAAAGTAAAGTAAAGTAAAAATCATTTTAAGAGAAAAGTCAAATATTATTGTAATTTATTATACGAAAGGATGGTAAAAAAATGAAACATAAAAAAATCGTTATTATCGCATTATCACTTGTTCTATGCTTTTTATTTGTTGCTTGCAGCGGAGGAAGTGAAGGTACAAACGGTACAGGTGGCACTAATGAAAAAATAACACTTAAATTAAATCATGTTGGGGCAACAACACATCCATATCATCTTGGGTCAGAAAAGTTTGCTGAATTAGTAAGTGAAAAATCAAATGGCAGTATTGAGATTCAGGTATTCCCTGCATCACAAATTGCATCCGGTGCTAAGGCTATAGAATTTGTTCAAATGGATACACTTGATATTGCATTAGAATCAACTATGTCACTTAGCAATTTCGTACCGGAAATAGATGTATTAAATTTGCCTTTCCTATTTAAAGATGCAGAAGAAGTATATAAGGTTTTGGATGGAGAAGCCGGTCAAAAACTTAGTGACAAAGCAGAAGAATACGGATTTAAAATATTAGGTTGGTGGTACAATGGTTTTAGGGATATGAGCAACTCCAAAAAACCTATAGAATCACCAAGTGATTTAGCAGGATTGAAATTTAGAATACCCGAAAGTGAAGTATTCAGAGGTACATTTGAAGCACTTGGAGCTCTTCCTACCTCCATGCCTGTATCTGAAGTATTTACTGCAATTCAATTAGGAACTGTTGATGGTCAAGAAAATCCTGCAGCAAATTTTATAAATAACAGATTTAATGAAGTAAATGAATACTATTCAGAAACTCATCATATTTTTACTGCAGAACCACTAATAATGAGTGTAGAGAAATTTAATTCTTTCAGTGCGGAACAACAACAAATTTTACTGGATGCCGCTGCTGAGGCAGGGGCTTATGAAAGAGAATTAGGAATACAAGAAGAAAAGAATTTGATAGAACAAATAAAAACCATGGATAACGTAAAATACAATAAGCCGGCTGATATGCAGTTATTTAGAGACGCCGTAAATCCAGTATATGAAAAATTAAGTGAGTCATTTGGCGAATATATTGACTTAATAGAATCTACTAAATAATAAATACATTAAAATAATAACATTATCTATTAGCTGATTTGCTAATAGATAATGTTATAAGATGGGGTGATATTATGAAGAGCATTGAAAAAATTTTCAAGAAGTTAGACAAGGCATTTGAATTAGCATCAGCAATAATATTATCTGTAATGGTTTTATCAATAACTTTACAAGTTATTTTTAGATTATTGGATAAACCATTAGCATGGTCAGTTGAGCTTAGCCAATATCTATTTGTTTGGCTTACCTTTATTGCAGGTTATGTTGGTGCTAGAAGAGCACAGCATATAGGTGTAGAATATTTCCATACCCATACTCCAAAGCCTATCGGTGATTTTCTTAAATTTATAAGCAATTTATTACCTGCATTGTATTTTGGCGTAATATTCTATTATTGTGTTTCTTTGTGGTCAAAGCTAATGGCGCAAAGAACGGCTATGCTTAAGATACCTATGGCATTTATATATTTGGGTATGATGATTGGATTATTTATGATGGCTATTTACTATTTGTACTTAGCATTAAACGTTTATATTAGTAAAGAAAACCAAGCTAAGGAGGTGTAAGGGATGTTGACATGGCTATTTGGTTCATTTGGAGTATTATTGGCAATTGGTGTTCCTATTGCAGTTTGCTTAGGACTTTCTGCAGTATTAGCATTAGTTTTGACTAGCAGCAACGTATCACTTATAGTAGCGGCACAAACTATGTTTAAGGGTGTAAATTCCTATGCTCTGATGGCTATACCGTTTTTTATATTGTGCGGAAATATGATGAGTGGTGGTGGATTATCTAAAAAACTGGTTGATTTTATTAAGTTATTCTTAGGAAGAATAACCGGTGGACTATCTTTAGTAACTATAGCAGCATCTATGTTTTTTGCGGCTATATCCGGTTCTTGCCCTGCTACAACAGCTGCGATAGGTGGAGTTATGATACCTGAAATGAATAAATCCGGATATGACAAAAAATTTAGTGCAGCAACTGCTGCTGCAGGAGGAATCGTAGGTCAAATAATCCCACCTAGCATACCAATGGTTACCTACGCAGTATTAGCGGAAGTTTCGGTAAGCACACTTTTTTTAACCGGTTTTGGTCCTGGAATCCTGTTAGGATTACTAATGATGGGATATGCATATTATTATTCAAGAAAAAACAATGTACCTGTTATGGATATAAAAATTAGCGGAAAAATTGTTTGGAATGTTTTTACAGATAGTATCTGGGCATTAATTATGCCGGTAATTATACTTGGCGGAATCTACAGCGGGTATTTTACACCTACCGAGGCTGGAGCAATTGCAGCAGTATATGGATTTTTAGTTGGAATGTTTATATATAAATCTTTAACTATTAATAAGCTGCCAAAGATTTTTGTAGATACAGCAGTAGCGTCATCTGTAATCATGTTGATTATGGGAGCAGTTGCAACATTTAATTATGTATTGACAATAGGACAAATACCTCAAATTATAGCAAATTCTTTATTGAGTCTAACAACTGATAGAGCTATAATACTAATATTATTTAATATAGTTGTACTGATTGCAGGTATGTTTATGAGTTCATCTGCAGCAATAGCATTGTTAACACCAATACTTTTACCAATACTGACAAGTGTCGGTATTAATAAATACCTTATTGGGATCATTTTTATAGTTAATATGGGAATAGGAATGATAACGCCACCTGTAGGAAACTGTTTGTATGTTGCTTGTAATATAGGTGAAATAAAGTTTGAGCCTTTAGTTAAAGCTACAATGCCATATATTATTGTTACAGTTATTGGTTTGTTTATAATTACATTTATTGAGCCAATAAGCATGGGATTAGTTTGGCTCACCGGTGCGCCAATGTAGTTTGCAGAAATTGGATAGAGGAGAGATTATGAATTTAACAATAGGTTTTGGGTCAACTCCACAAGAGGTAAGCATACCTGACAATCTTGTTATGGGTATTCTAAAAGCCAATGAAGCAGAAATTTGTCTAACAGGTGTTGATGAAATTAAAAGGTCATTAGAAAATCCTATAGGTACAACAAGATTGAGAGATATTGTAAAACCAGGTGAAAAGGTTGTTATTATAACAAGTGATATAACAAGACCTGTACCAAGCTATAAAATAATACCATCTATATTAGATGAAATATATGAAGCAGGAGTTAATAAAGAAGATATAGCAGTTGTACTTGCTTTAGGCAGCCATAGGGTTCATACTGACGAAGAAAAAATAAAGCTCCTAGGCGAAAGGGTTTACAATGAGGTAAAGTGCATAGATTCTGATGCTAATGATTGCGTAAGAATGGGTGAAACTAAATCAGGAACACCTGTAGATATATTTCGAGTAGTAGCTGAAGCTGACAGAAGAATTTGTGTAGGAAACATTGAGTATCATTATTTTGCAGGATATAGTGGAGGAGCAAAAGCTATAATGCCTGGAGTATCAACTCCAAGTGCAATTCAGGCAAATCACAGTAAGATGATACTTGATAACGCTAAGGCAGGAAAATTAGAAGGTAATCCCGTCAGAGAAGATTTAGAAGAAGCAATAACATATTGTCCAATTGATTTTATTGTTAATGTTGTTTTGGATGAAAAAAAAGAAATTATTTATTCAGTAGCAGGGGATTATATTAAAGCCCATAGAGCAGGATGCATGTTTTTAGATAAAATATACAAAATAGAGCTTAAGAAAAAGGCAGATATTATTATAGTATCTCAAGGTGGAGCACCAAAAGATTTGAATTTATATCAGACTCAAAAAGCCCTTGATAATGCTAAACATGCCATTAAAGACGGTGGTATTATTATTTTGGTAGGTTCATGCAAAGAAGGTCTAGGAAGCCAAATCTTTGAAGAATGGATGATTGAAGCTAACGCACCAGATGATTTGATTACTCGAATAAGGCAAAACTTTAGACTTGGAGGACATAAGGCTGCTGCCATAGCTTTAATATTAAAAAAAGCTAAGATATTTTTAGTATCAGAAATGGAGCATGAATTGGTTAAAACTATATTTATGGAACCCTATGATACTGTACAAGAAGCATATAATGCTGCGATTAAGGAATTAGGTGATGATGTAAAGGTATTAATTATGCCATATGGTGGTTCTACATTGCCTATTGTAAATGATTAATTAAGAACGAAGGAGAAATTAAATATGGATTTAAGAGAAGAGGCTTTAAAACTACACAAAGATAACAAAGGTAAAATTGAAGTCGTAAGTAAGGTTAAAGTAGAAAATGCAAAGGACTTAAGCATAGCCTATACACCAGGGGTAGCTGAACCATGTAAGGAAATCCATGCAAATCCTGAACTTATATATGATTA
>CALDJN010000226.1 GCA_937901695.1 uncultured Anaerocolumna sp. | reverse complement strand
GATTACTATCGTATTAGAACCATCGAATTTTTCAACGGAACATGAAATATATCCCATGTCTACTCTACAAGGTCTGAATAACCTATATTGGGCAAAGCGTCCTTATTTAATAAGCTAACTTTTCTAATAATATGAGTGCAGTACCATGAACAGGCACGTATATGGTTTCTGTATAAAACTTATTCAATTCTTTCATTTCTACTGATACTTTTGGATAGGATTTGCCTTTTAAGAATTGTATCTCATCCTTATTCATATTTTCCGGAGCACCCATTTTAATCCATTCATCTACTGCTGACCCATTTTCACGGTTTAGCTCATATCGTGTTTGTTTGTAATTACCGGATATGCCATTAATTTGAATCTTTATATCTTTTCCTGGTTTCTCTTCAAATGATGAATACCTGTTTTCTTTGGTTAATAAAGAGGTGTCACCCATCATAAACAAATCATCAAAATAGGCAAAATTGTATACCAATATCTGAATATTGTCCTGGTCTTTCGTTATGATATAATCTTCTCCCTGACCAATTACAGTATGCCCTAACTTAGATAAAAAGTAATACGCGTAATAAGACGGTTTCTTAATTCCGTCTTTATTGATTAAACCAAACCCTCCATGAAAAGGGGAAATGCCCATTTTTAGTTCTTCTATAATGTCTGTAAATATCCAAAAACCTAGAGAATCTACTTTTCCAATTGATTTTAAAATATTATAAATAATAAAGGTTGCTATAAAACAGGTATCATTTATTAAATTTCTCCCATAAGAGGAAGCGTTCCACTCTGTAATATGAAGCTCTGGTTTTTCTTGGAATAACTTATTTATTTTCTCATTTGCAGAAATAATAGTGTTATAAGTATGATCTTTTTCATGATAGATTCGTTTCAGTTCATTCCACCTATTTAATAAAGACAAAGGATTTTCTCCCTGTCTTGCCCGAACCCAGAGATCCTGTGCATATTTTTTAGAGGAATAGGATTCTGAATAAATATGGAAAGAAACAAAGTCCAAAGGTACTTGATGTGTTATTATATATTTGAAAAATTCATCCAGCCAGTTATTCTCTATCATGGTTTGATAAGTTATGGAAGGTCCCCCTACCCTTAGATTTGGTGATATGGATTTTACTGCCATAGCAGTTTCTTTATAGAATTCAAAATAACTTTCCTTATCACCTATCCAAAATACATTTTCCAAATCAGGTTCGTTCCATACTTCAAAGTACCAAGTTTCAACTTCCGTAAGTCCGTATCGATTGATGCAGTGTTTTATAAATTCTTTTACCAAATTAGTCCACAAAGAAATATGTTTTGGCATGGTAATATTTGCTTTCCATGCAAATACTGTTATATCTGATAGTCCAAATTCAGAAGGCATAAAACCTAACTCCACAAAAGGTTTCATATTTATTTCTTTAAAAAAGTCAAAAAGCATATCTACATAGTACCAATTGTAAATTAAATCTCCATTATCGCTAAAATTGATAATCATCATGTCGTCACAAAAGATTCCATGAAATCTTGCGTACTCAAATCCAATATCTTTTTGCAATTCTCTTAGCTGATTTTTAAATTCTTCCTTTAAGCCATCCGATGCTCTTCCAAAACAAGCTAGCTTTTTCCAAAATGGTGAAAATTTTTTTATTTGGCTATCTGCATTAATTTCCACCAACTCTTTAACCCTATCATTGTTATCATCATCCTTTATATTGCTATCAGGCAATTCTAAATATTGAAAAAGCAAATTCAGTGCCATATTCCTATCTACATCCAAGTAAGTTCTACTTCTTAGTTCCTCTATTCTTCCTTTTTTATTATTCGCCTTATTCATGTACTTTTGCCGGTATTCTGTTGGTGTACACTGATAGGCTTCTTTAAAACAGGTATTAAGGGATTTTGAACTTGGAAATCCACTGGAATATGCAATTTCCGTTATCTTTTCTTCGGTATTGGTTAATAAGATTACAGCTTTATCTAATCGAATATAATTTAAATATTCTTGAAAAGAAAAGCCCATTTTTTCTTTGAAGAAATGAGATAAATAATAGATACTCATATTCTGATTATCTGCCAAATCCTGAAGGGTAATACCGCCTTCTATATTCTGATAAATATATTGGATGATACTTTGAAGTCTTTGGGTTTCTTTATCATAAGACAATAAATTAGTATCTTCAAGTAATGTGTGGTTAAAATTATTAATTATATCCGCTAAAAGCAAGTGTACTTCGCTTCCTATTAAAAATTGATAGCCCTTTCTTTTCTTATTATTTTCCCAAACTACCTTTGCCAATCGCTTTCTTATGTGATTAAACTTTTCTTGATTCTTTAATTCAGAATTAAAAGACTTACAGTCAATATGTATTCTATTTAGATTCGGATAATAATGGGAATAACATGTAGTATTGATTTGAATTGCCAATAGTATATTATCTTCTTCCGTTTTATATGTATTGTGAATTTCATTACTATTAATTAATATTAAGTCATTTTCCTTAAGTGTATATTTATCATTTCCTACCCGGATGTTAACAGAACCTTTTAATACCATTAAAATCTCAATTTCTTTATGCCAATGTGTTTCAAATTGATTAATGCTGTGAATAAATTCTTTAATTGGAAAACCCATATAATTATTTTCTTCGCTTTCATATAAATAATGCATAGTTATTTTCCCCCATAAATTTTCAACTTATTATAATATTCGCTTACGCTACTTGCCCGTAACCTCATTGCCACTACGTGGCATTTCAGCAGGTGAACTCCTGCTGAA
>CALDJN010000225.1 GCA_937901695.1 uncultured Anaerocolumna sp. | reverse complement strand
GTGTTGGTGTCGGCGTTGATGTCGGTGTCGGCGTTGGTGTTGGTGTCGGTGTCGGCGTTGGTGTCGACGTTGGTGTTGGTGTCGGTGTCGGCGTTGGTGTCGGTGTAACAGCTTTTTCACGTGTAATCTGAAGCACTGTTGTTGCTGACATTTGACTATCAATTCTTCCTAAATCAGTTAACCAAGGCATCTTCCTCGTTTCTTCTGTAGGTTCAATGTGAATCTCAAAGGTATTAAGACCTAGTTTCAAAGGTATATTATCCAGTCTTACATTACCATATTGATCCAGTGCACCGGACTTTATTGTATTAATATCAACTCCATTTATTTTAAATACTCCACCCAATGGAACACTTGCCTGAAGATTAAAACTTGTATCAGTTGTTGTATACGTTATAGTTTCATCATGATAGGATTTTCTTGGTACGGTAATCATTAACGGCATATCTACCCAACGAAGAACCGTATCTTCAACAAGCATTTTATTACCGCCTTCATTGACAATTCTAACTTTATAATTGGTATCTACTGAACTGTATGCATAATGACCTGGATTGCTATAATTCTCAGGGTTGGAACTGGATAAAGCTTCTGTACTCCAATTTCCTCTTGTATATTTGTATTCGATATACTTGCCGGATAACATTTTAAAGGTATATTCAACTACGTTACTATCTGTGGTTCCACTTGGCTTTTTCATCTACCAGCCTGAAGCATTCCATCCATTTACATTACTGGCAACGTATATTGTATCCGTAGAGGAGGTAAATACTTTCTCCGGAATATATAATCGCATAGTAACATCTATCATAGTAAGCTGTGGAGTAATCATCATTGGCAAAGAGTAGGAACGATTATATGCCATATCATAAGCTGCTATGCGGTAAATATAGGTTGTGTCATTACTTACCATATAATCTACAAAACTTATTATTGTAGAATCTACCTTTGCTAATTTCACTTCTATTCCATCTGCACCGGCTCTATAGATTTCATAACCGTACACATCTCCAATGGAAGACGAAGGCTCCCAGTTTAGTGTAACTCGATTGGATTCGGTTAAAGATTGTGACAAAACTGGTGGTTGCGGTGGTTCCGTATCAGATGCAGATGGAAGAGCCTCCATTTGCGCGGATGGTGAAGAAGTGTAAGTATATCCGTTATTCACCGTAGCCTTGCCAAAATAGGTGTAGGTTCCTGGTTCTGTCGGCTCAAATGTTGCTGAATATATTTTAGCCTTTATAGCACCTCCACTTACTGTGGATATATCATTTACAGCATTTACATCTTTTACATTATTTAAATCATTTACATCATTTACATCTTTTAAATAACGAAGCTTTGCTTCTTGGAATTTTAGCTCATTTCCATTATAATATACCAGATTAAAATCCAAACCTGGAACTTCTTTGTTCAAATAATTAGGATTATCGGTAAGTCCTGGTATTTCTATACCTATATAAATATCTGAAGTTTTACTACCAATCCCTAAATTTACTGGGGAAATTCCAGTTGGAGCACTGATACTTTTGATTTCAAAACTTGGTAAAGCAGTAGCACTTTCACTGTAACCACTTTTAACCGTATTCACTATAGTTTTCACATAGTAATAATATCTGGTTGAATGAATGACTGATGAATCGGTATAGGTTGTATCTGCAGAAGGTAATTCTGCTAATTTTACTTTTTCAGAACCTTCTAATAAACTACGATATACTTCATAGCCAGTAGCACCTGGGACAGCTTCCCAAGTTAAAGTAACCGAAGGGTCAATTCCATTAGAGCCTTCTGCAGCTAAGTTAGAAGGTGCTGCTGGTTCTATATCTAAGTTGTTTGTAGACACCATCATAAGTCCTGTCATGGCTGGAATGGTAATCGTAACCTTTCCATTATCTACTGTTCCTTCTATATTAGAACCTAATTGATCTTTTAATATCAATCCATCTGGTAAGAAATCCGTAACATCAGCAAGTATAGTCACTGGTTCATTTCCTGTATTGATAACTGATAATCCACCTTTTTCTATGCCCTTTCTTCCATAAGCTATGACACTTCCTTCTGCATATGCAGTTTTTATGTCTCCGGTGGCAAATATATCTTTATAAGAATTTCTTACTTCTGCTGCTTTTACATAAGTTTGGAATAACTCGGCATATCTTCCATTACCTATATAAGTACCATCTGATTTCTCTGTTACTCTCTCCCATGGATAGGTTCTTCTTGAATCCGGATCTTTTGTTCCTGTTAAACCAACTTCATCACCATAGTAAATGGTTGGAGCACCCGGATAGCTCATCTGAAAGATTGCAGTTAAAGCTTGTAATTTTAAAGCACGGTCACTTGCTTCTGCTGCGTTCTTTGTATTTTCTTCCTCCCAGCTTGGATTGTCAATCTTAGTGATATTTCGTACTGTGTCGTGGGAGCCTACCAGGTTTAACATGGCAAGCCATGCTTCCTTAGGATAATTTTCACGAATAGCTTCTAAATTATAATCTAAAGCAGCCGCATCTGTACCATTTACAATAAATTTTTGAAGGGCAGCCCTAAATTGATAATTCATAACAGAGTCGAAAGTATCTCCTAATAAATAATGAGTTGCAACGTTCCATTCTTCACCTAATATAATTGGTTTATCAATCACATTGCCATTGGCATCCAGCCTTCCTTCGGCAGATTTTACTGCTGTTCTAAATTGCCTCCAGGTATCAATGGATACATCTGGTGCTACATCCAGTCTCCAGCCACTGGAACCCATCCATAACCATCTCTGAGAGTTGGCTTTTTCCATGGCAGCATTTGCTTCTTCCTGGGTTTTACCAGTCAAATCATAACCAATTACATTTTCTCTATAATCTACATTGTTGTATTCATGTTTTCCAGCTATGGTTGAATTTTCATCACCAGTTATGTTCGTAGTATCTGCAGAAACAGATGCAACTGCGGGTAAAGAATCATAACCCCACCAGCCTTCGTAATCATAACGAAGAAATTTTCCAGCTGGATCATATACTTTACCTGGACCTATTTCAAACCAGTTAATA
Organism: uncultured Anaerocolumna sp.; assembly: GCA_937901695.1. Classification (GTDB taxonomy): domain Bacteria; phylum Bacillota; class Clostridia; order Lachnospirales; family Lachnospiraceae; genus Anaerocolumna. The sequence continues at coordinate 2,154 of CALDJN010000225.1, read as the reverse complement.
TAATTAAAATCTTTCTCCGTATAATTCTTACCTGTTCTAGTATCTATCTTAGATTTATAATAATTCTTTACCGTAACCTCTGCTGTTGCTTTTGCTGATTGAAAAGCAATATCATATTCCGCCTCATTCTTATAAACCTCTTTTGCTTCCTCATAACTTAAAGGTATGGTTTTTTCAACTTCATTCCACACTCTGCTCCAATACTCATAAGCACCGATTTCAGGAAACTTCTCATAACGGTCAAAGTAAATAGAATCATCGCCTACATGGTTAAAAACACCATCGGAGATTAATTTGATTCCCAAGTCCTTACATGTATCAGCAAATGCTTGATAAACTTTGTCTGATTCTGCTCTTGTTGCTTCATAATTTAGTCCGGAACTTGGATTATCTTTTACATTATATATAGCTTTTCCAAACATAGGATCCAGATGTTTATAGTCCGTTGCGTCATATTTATGATTGGAAGCTGCCCAGGATACTGGATTTAAATATATAATGGAAACTCCTAAGGTTTGCAGATAGGACAATTTCTCTCGAATACCTTCTATATCCCCACCATAGAATTCGTTGGTCCATTGCCCATCTGTTTTCGCATGAGGAAAATATGGCTTATTGGCTTCTTCCGATTGCCTTGGATTCTCCGGATAATCAGACCAAATTCCTTCTGCTCCTTCTAAGCCATCAAAATATTGATAAGGATAATAAGATATGCTTCCATCCGAATTGTTATATCCCCGATATCCATCTGCTGTCTTTGCACGATTATTAGATGTATCCCCATCAAAGAAACGGTCAGGGAATATCTGGTATACAATACCTTCCTTCATCCAATCAGGAGTTTCAAAATCAGGAATATATACGGTTAGATTATAAGGTGTCTGACCTTCTTCCGAATATGCTCCGCTGCCTCCGCTTATTCCATCATCTCCATACTCTACTTTAGTACCTCCATCAATTACGATGAATTTATATCCCCAGATTCCTATGGAGTGAAAATCTGCTGCGGGAACGGTTACCTCCCAGTAATCCATACCCTCTAATACGGTTGCAACTTTCATATCATAGGATTTGGATATTCCATTTCCATCAATCAGCTCCAATTTTACTATACTGGCGTCTTTTGACTTAGTTCGGAAACGGAATGTAACATCCTCCACACCTTGCTTAATTGCACCAAAAGGCTTTTTATATGTAATCTCTCTGCTGTTAAAATATAAGCTGTCTGTATCAATGATTCCATCATAAATGGAGTCTTGCGGTTTGTAATTATGTGTCAATAACTTTTGTGGTGATTTGCTATCTGTTGTAAAAACTACATCAGCAATATTATCTACGATAAAGCACTTTAGATTATTTCCTCCATCGCCATATTCGGTTCCGTTCCAGCTGTCACCAAATACAATTTTACATTCATAATTTCCCTTTGGCAGGGTTCTTTGCAGCTTATAAACTGTATCATTAAAATAATAGTCAACAAACATTGATTTGGCATCTGCTGGAGACCAATCTGAGGTATCACCAAGAATCTTCTGTAAATCTCCTACCAACCTTGGCTGGCTGCCTTGTGATAGAGCAGGAATATATTGTTTAATACCTTGCTCTCCTAAAGAAGGTAAACTAGTTCTAAATTTATCGTAAAAGTCCCCATCGTTTCCCATATCATCGTTAATATAAAAATTAACTTTTGTAATTTCCGTTAGCTTAAATGAAAAATTATTTCCATCCGTTTTTTTACCTACTGCATTATCCCAGGAACCATTTCGAGTTAATTTAAACTCATAATCTCCAGCAGGCAGTACCATGGAAATAGCATAAAATTCACCTACTAAGTGGGACAATTTGGTATTATCATTTGCTGCATCCCATACTCCTAACTCACCAAAGGTCCCGGTAACTCTCCAGATTGTTTTTCCGCCAGGCTGTTCTAAGAAAACATCTGGTTCTATGGCATTATTAACGGTAATGGCACTGCCAGTCACAACATCCGGTCCACCCTGAGCAGTCCCCTCTGCCCGAGTTTTCAGACCATGTGGCAGTACCGAAATTAGCATGGCAAATACCAGTAACCAGCTAATCCACTTTTGCTTCTTACAAAGTCCTTTCATTATATCTTCTCCTTTAATATTAGTAGCAGAATAATAGGTATATCTT
>CALDJN010000224.1 GCA_937901695.1 uncultured Anaerocolumna sp. | reverse complement strand
CCTATCGGAAGAACTTGCCTATCGGAAGAGCTTGCCTATCGGCGGAACTTGCCTATTGGCAGAACTTGCCTATCGGCGGAACTTGCCCACAGGCAAGTGGAATATCCGCTTTGACATAGTAAAAACTGGAGGTTTACCACATGTTGAAAGGAATATTTGGAACATTAATCGGAATGCTTTTATTGATTTCTGTTATGTTTGGGCAGTTAATGATTAATGTAGATAACAAAACAACGGAAAAAGAACCTGTAGAAAAGCCAGATTACCATATTCAAATTATCATTCCCAATACGGATGAATATTTCTGGACACTATTTCGGAAAGGTGCCAAGACAGCAGAAAAAGAATTCGGAGCTTATGTTGAATTCGTAACTGTTTCACAAAGAGATACGAAATATCTGCAGGAAACCGTAGAAATGGGCGTTAATGCCGGAGTAGATGCCATAGCACTGCAGGTAGCAGACTCCGAAGATACACTTTCTATCATTGAAGCAGCAACTAAGCAGGGCGTGGTACTATTAACTTATGAAAATGATGATTTTATAATTCCCAATACACCAATGGTAGGTTCTAACAGTTACAGCATCGGTAATATAGCAGGTGATATGGCAGTTGAAGCTTCCCATGGAACTGGTAATGTAGCTGTAATATTAAATGACTTCGGCGAACAAAGTGATGAACAATATAAAAATCTAATTGTTCAGGGAATTCTGGAGTCATTTTCCAGATATAGTACTATTGATATAGAAAATATTTATACCATTAATACTGATATGTTCGAAGCGGAAAAAATTGCATCCTCTATCATAACGGATTCAAATAATGTAGACTTGATTATTTGTTTGGATGAACGAAGTACACCAGGTGTTGCCCAGGTACTGGTAGATAACAATATGGTTGGAGATGTTAAATTGATTGGTTACGGAGTCACACCTCAGACCTTAGATTATATTGACAAAGGTGTAATTTATGGAACTGTCTGCCCCAATGCTTATGACATTGGTTACTATACAGTTAAGCAAATAACCAGCAGCTTAAAGGGTGAACAGATTAGTGACTATATTAGTACTAATTTATATACGATAGATAAAAAAAATTTGTTCTTATATGAAGACGAATTTAAATAGTGACTATGAAACTGCTTTTCTATGAAAAAACCATAGCAGGCAACTCCTCAGAGTTGTTTAGAATTATCGTGAATCACCATAGCTATCTCAGTACTTAGAAGGGTGTACATATATGATAAAAAACAAACAAGGAATCACTTATCGAACAAAACTCATGGGATTTTTCTTACTGGCTACTGCCATTACTTCTATGGTAGGGTGGTATGGTTATACATCCTCCAGGGTTTTAATGAAGGACGTAACGAATCTGTTAAATAAAACCCAGGTACTTACTACACTATATAATGAACTGGATCAAATTCAAAATGATTTAGAGGTGTACTTATCCACTAGAAGTTCCGAAAGTCTTCAATCTTTTTATGATCATAGTAATTCCATATCCAACAATAATAGTATTCTAAAAAAAGATGCGGGCTTTACAGAGAGAGGAATCAAAATCAAGAATTTAACAGGAATGGTAGACCATTACCTTAAAGTATTGGATGAAACAATCATTGATAAACGAAATAAAAAAATGGATGATTATGCTTCTGGCTATGAACAGGCAGTAAAAGAATACACATATATCGGTAATTATATTGAAAAAATCATGAGTACAGATTTATCGGATAGTGCAGAGAAATATATTGAGATACAAAAAGAAATTGACCGAAGTACCACAATTAATTTTTTCATGTTTGGTATCAGTATTATATTAATTACCTTTATCATTATATTATTCAGCATTGAAATAACAAAACCAATCAAGAAGCTGGTTTCTTATGCCAAAGAAGTATCCGAAGGTAATTTTGAAGTAGAGGTTGGCGAAGAAAAGACAAGTAGTGAAATTACCATACTGTATCAGACTTTTCGTAAAATGACTATTAGTATACGTAATTATGTTAATGAATTACAGGAAAAGCAGAGGCTGGAGCGTAAGCTGATTGAAGAGAAAGTAGATAATCTTAGAATGAAAAATGCACTCCACGAAGCAGAATTACTAGCGTTACAGTCTCAGGTAAATCCTCATTTTATATTTAACTCCATTAATATAGGGGCTAAGGTAGCCATGCTGCAAGGTGATTCGGTAACTTGCGATTATCTTGAGAACTTTGCTGATATTTTTCGTTATAATCTTAAAGGTCTTGATTATGATGCAACATTACAGGAGGAAATTGATAATGTGTCTGCATATATGAGCTTATTGCTGACCAGATTTGGAGATTCCTTTTCCTTTCATTTGGAAGTTCCCAAGGAAGAAGAAATTCGTAAGTTTATCCTTCCAAGAATGACGCTGCAGCCTTTAATTGAAAATGCTTATATACATGGAGTAAGCAAATGCGAGGAAGGTGGAGAAATTGAACTGAAAGTGGGAAAAGAAGAGGACAGACTTCTTATTATGATATCCAATACCGGAGAGAGAATTCCAGAGGAAACAGTGCAATTGATATTAAGCAGAAAGTTAAAGTACCAGAAGAACCAACAGCAAAAAGGTCATACAACGGGAATTGGCATAGATAATGTATTAAAGCGGCTAAGACTTTTCTATGAAGAAGAAGATGTTATGGCCATTAGATTCAGTGAGGGGAAAACCAAATTTATATTAAACTTACCAATGGCGAAACAATCAAATGATGCTTGTGATAGTGATGCTTAGAAGTAAGAAGCAATGCCACAGGCAGAACTGTAACGAATCAATCATGTTATTGAGAGAAAAGGTGATGGAATAATGTGTAGAGTATTGATTGTAGATGATGAACCAATAGCAGTAGAATCTGTAGTTTATATGATTAATAAAAATTTTGACAACATTAACATTATTGGCACCTCCCGTTCCGGTAAAGATGCCATTGAAAAAGCTTACAATTTTCATCCGGATATTATTATTATGGATATTAATATGCCGGGCATTAATGGTTTAGATGCTATGAAACAAATTCGTATGGTTAATCCAGGTGTCAGCTTTATTGTAATATCAGCATTTGATTACTTTGATTATGCGGTGGAATCAGTAGCTCTTGGAGTTGAGGAATATTTGTTAAAACCGGTAAAGGAAGCAAAATTTATAGAAACTCTTAAAAAAGTAGCAGAGCAGATTAACATAAGGAAGATGAACCTAAAGAAGAATTTAGAGCAGCAGGAACGGTTAGAAATGATTATTCCGATTCTTGAGACAGGATTTATGAATTCCTTATGCATGTATGGTGACAACACAAAAGAACTGCAAAATTACTGTGATTTATTTGGCTATAATAAATCCAGTGGATATGTTATGGCAATTGAGTTTGGCCAAAAGCGAAGTAAAAAGATTGAGAATAAAATTGGAGCCGGTGTACAAGGTGAGAAAATGTACGAAGAATACAAAAAGATTATAAAATCCTATAGTACCTGTATCGTTAGTCCAATTATGTTAAACCAGATTATTGTCTATGTATTTGACGACAGCACAGAAGAAAATTTTGAACAAAAGTCGAAATCGGTAAGACTGGCAAAAAATATTATTGACCGGGCTTCCAAATTATACCCTGATATTTTTATTGGAATTGGACGTTTTCATTCCGATATTAGAGAAGCTAAGATATCCTATCAGGAAGCTTTATATGCTCTTCGAATCTTATCCTCCAGTGAAGAAGATGAAATCAATCAATATCAGATATTACATATAGACGACAATCTGGAGGAAAATGAATATACAGAAAATGATTATGAACGCCAGATAGAAGATAATATTATTTCCAGAATTGCAGAGAGTGATGAAGCAGATATTCAAATGTCCTTTGAACAGCTATACACCAGAATGTGTGCTGATAATAAAATGAATTTTATAGCAGTTAAGAATCATATGATGGGTATGATTATTGGCTTTGGCAAGCGCTTTGGAGATGTATTAGGCGATTATTACGGTTTGTTAAGTGAAATTATTAATGCTTATGATGAAAATGTTTTATATCAAATCTGTAAAGGGTACATTAGTGAAATACTTTCTAAAATTACTTTTAGCAGACAGAAAAAAGTAAACTCCATTATAGAAAAAGCAAATCAATTCATAGAGGATCATTATAAGGAAGAAATATCTTTAGAAGATGTAGCAAAGGAAGTTAATTTAAGCTCTTATTATTTTAGCCGGTTTTATAAAGAAGAAACAGAAATTAATTTCACGGATAAATTAGCCAATGTAAGAATTGAAAAAGCAAAAGAACTGTTAAAAGATAAGGAACTTTCTATTAAAGATGTATGTTTTATGGTAGGCTATATGGAACCAAATTACTTTTCTAAAATATTTAAGAAAGTTACTGGTTATACAGCAAGTGATTATAAGAAATTATTTGGGTAATTCCAATGAGGAGGCATATATGGGAAGGAAAATGCTGTTACAAAGGGTTGTTCTTTATAGTATCTTAATTATGCTGGTCATATCTTTTTCTGCTTGTAGTAGGAAAGTTGAGACAAAAAAAGAAGAAACAAAAGAAGATAAAATTATAGTAGGCTTTTCATTAGGAACTTTAATGGAGGACCGCTGGATACGGGACAGGGATATCTTTATGTCTAAGGCAGGGCAGGCTGGCATTGAAGTTATTGTAAACAATGCCAACAAAGATTCCCAACTTCAATACAGACAAGTACAAAAAATGTTAGAACAAGGTATTGATGTACTTGTAATTGCACCAAATGACAGTGAAAGTGAAGTAAAATGTGTTAAAGCTGCAAAAGAGAGAAAGGTTCCCGTCATATCCTATGATCGCTTAGTATCCAATGCAGATGTGGATGTATACATATCCTTTGATAATTATCAGGTAGGAGTCATAATGGCAACTTATTTGGTTGAAAAAGTTCCCAAAGGCGGCTATATGATTGTCAGCGGTGCCGAAAATGACAGCAATAGCAAGATGATTTACAAGGGAGCTCTAAGTGTATTACAACCTTATATTGACAAAGGGGATATAGAAATACTTGCAGAAACCTGGGTGGAGGGCTGGACTAGAGAAAACGCTTACGACTTTGTATCTGAGCAAATCAATACCTATGGAGAAAAGGTCAAAGCTATCATATGTGGTAATGATTCTTTAGCCTGGGGAACCATTGATGCACTATCTGAAGCTCAAATGGCTGAAAAAGTGCAGGTAGTAGGACAGGATGCAGATTTGGTTGCCTGCCAAAGAATTGTAACTGGAAAACAAGCATTAACCGTTTATAAACCCATTAAGAACTTAGTTGAAAAAACCGTTGAAGTATGTCTTTCATTAGTGAATGGAGAAGAAATTAAAAGTGATACAACTATTTTTGATGGAACTTATGATGTTCCATATATCGTAATAGGGGTAGAGGCAGTAACCAAGGATAATATTGATGACACAGTAATTAAGGATGGTTTTCATCTTTATGAAGATGTGTATCAGGTTGAGGATTAACAGTACTTTAAAAACTATAAAATTTTGCTACCTATTTTTCGACTTACAGCAAAATATTATAGGCGTAAAATTCTAAGGATTACTTTTGACAATATAGTCACATTAAACAACAAATCAGTCCATTGTTAATATTATTTGTACATAGTAACATATAAGTGTAACAAATAACAACAGACTATTGATATAAACACATTGTCATACATATTTAGCATAATTATTTACTTTACTGGCTTTATGGCAGGTAGTTTATGAAAGAAGTCTTGTAAAACATATTAAGAGAAGGGCGGAAGAGATTATGAAAAAAGTAATTGCTTTATTATTATGTCTTGTTATGGTTGTTTCAATGACAGCATGTAGTGGGGGAAAAGACAAAGAAACTAGTGGAGGCAGTAAAGAAGGTTCCGTAGATGTTGGTATTGTACTTCCAACCAAAGATGAACCAAGATGGTTACAAGATCAGGACAAATTCAAATCGGTTATCGGGGAAACAGATTATTCAGTAGAAGTATTATTTAGCCAGGGTTCTTCAGCTAATGAAAAAACCAATGTGGAAACCTTAATATCCAAAGGCATGAAAGTTCTTATTATTTGTGCTGATGATGCAGCTGCAGCAGCAGCTTCTGTGGAGGCGGCGAAAGAAGCCGGTGTAACCGTAATTGCATATGACCGTTTAATCACAGATACGAAAGCAGTTGATTATTATGTAACATTTGACAGTGTTGCTGTTGGTGAAGCAATGGGTAAATATTTAGCAGATAATGCAACCGGTTCCGGTAATCCTTTATACTTATATGCCGGCAAAGCTACCGATAATAATGCATTCTTATTCTTTCAAGGCGCATGGAATATTCTGCAACCCAAAATTGCAGATGGAACATTTGTAATTAAGAACTCTTCAGAAGCAGTAGCTTTACAGGATAAAGCTACACTTACTCGTGAACAACAATCAGCAATTATTGGCCAGGTAACAACAAACTGGGATTTCAACGAGGCAAAATCCAAAGCAGAAGCGCATTTAACCAATGTTACAGCTGCTGATAAGGGTAAAGTTTATGTATTAGCACCTAACGATGGTACATCTCGTTCTATTGCAGATGTATTTGCGGCAGATGCTGATGTTTCCCAATATTTTATTACAGGTCAGGACGCTGAAATTGCATCAGTCCAATATGTAATTGATGGAAAACAATCTATGACAATATTCAAAGATACTCGTACCTTAGCTACAGATGCTATGAATATGGCAATTGACGTAATTAACGGAAAAACTCCTGCAACTGATACAACATATAATAATGGTGTGATTGATGTAAAAGCAAAACAGACTCCAATCGTTGTTGTAACAAAGGATAATGTAAAAGAAGCATTAATTGATTCAGGTTACTATGAAGCATCTAAATTTACAGGGTTAAAATAATAGAAATAAATTTTAAGATCTGCTCATAATGAGACCGGCTTTTGAATAAGGAAAGATATTCTTAAGCCGGTTTCCTGTTAAAGGAGGCGTAAATGTGAGTGATTACATACTGGAAATGCAGAATATTACAAAGGAATTCCCTGGTGTTAAGGCTCTTAGTAATGTTAATTTTAAAGTTAAACGTGGCGAGATTCACTGCCTGGTAGGTGAGAATGGTGCCGGAAAATCCACTTTAATGAAGGTTTTATCCGGAGTATATCCATTTGGAACTTATAGCGGTAATATTGTATATAATGGACAAATTCAGCAATTTAAGTCCATAGCTGAAAGTGAAGAGACAGGTATTGCAATTATCAATCAGGAACTTGCATTAATTCCTGAACTTAGCGTATACGAAAATATTTACTTTGGTCATGAAATAATGGATGGAAAAGTGATTAACTGGAATCAGACGATTATAAATGCCCAGGAGATGTTAAAAAAAGTAAGGCTGAATATTAACCCATCCATGAAAATAAAAAATCTTAGTGTAGGTAACAGGCAGCTTGTTGAAATTGCCAAAGCATTTAGTAAAAATGCGAAGCTATTAATATTAGATGAGCCAACAGCAGCTCTCAATGAAGATGACAGTGAAAACCTTTTGGACTTATTAAGAGAGTTAAAAGAACAAGGGGTAACTTGTATTATGATTTCACATAAATTAAAAGAAATCGTATCCATTGCAGATACGGTAACCGTACTAAGAGACGGATCTACCATATGTTCTATGGATGCCCATGACCAGAACATAACAGAACAGGAAATCATAAAATACATGGTTGGAAGGGAAATCGAAAACATTTATCCAAAACGAGAGAACATTAAAATTGGGGATGTATGTTTTGATATAAAGAATTGGTCCGTATATGATCCGGTACATGGCAGAGAAATACTCCATGATATTAATATCAATGTAAGAAAAGGTGAAATTGTTGGAATAGCAGGTCTTATGGGCTCAGGCAGAACAGAGCTTGCTCTTAGCTTATTTGGCAATGTACCAGAGTATAAAATTATAAGTGGTGAAATTTCCATAGATGGCGAACTTAAAAAATTTAAACATCCAAAGGATGCTATAAAAGCTGGCTTAGCCTATGCTACAGAAGATAGAAAACGAGACGGTTTAGTTCTGATTCAAGATATTAAGTATAACACTACAATTGCAAACTTAGAGAGAGTTACTAACGGTATCATTATTAATGAGAATGAAGAAATCAGAATCGCTAAAGAATTTCAAGAGTCTATTAATATCAAAGCTCCTTCTATTAAGCAAAAGATTGGCAATCTAAGTGGTGGTAACCAGCAAAAGGTGTCATTAGCAAAATGGCTTTTTGTAGAACCTAAGGTGTTAATTCTGGATGAACCTACAAGAGGTATTGATGTTGGTGCAAAATTCGAGATTTATACTCTAATGAACCAACTAGTTGAACAAGGTATGAGTATTATAATGATTTCTTCAGAATTACTGGAAATATTAGGGATGAGTGATCGATTATATGTAATGTCTCACGGAAAAATTACAGGTGAATTGTCTGCCGAAGATGCCACAGAGCAAACAGTAATGACAATGGCGACAAGAGTATAGGAGGTAGTGCCATGAGTAATGATAATAAAAGTGTTAAGGCAGAAAGCAGTTTTACCAATGAACTGTTAACTTTATTTAAGACAAATATACGTGACTATGCTATGTACATTGCATTGGTAGTCATATTCATTGTATTTGGAATCAGTACCAAGGGATTATTTCTATCCCCAAGAAATATAAGTGATTTAATTAATCAAACTGGTTATATTGCGGTATTAGCCATTGGTATGACTCTTATATTAATTATTAAACATATTGACCTTTCGGTAGGTTATGTTGCAGGTTTTCTTGGAGCAGTAGCAGCGATTCTTATGAAAAATGGAATGCCTGGATGGGCGGTAATACCTATTGTTCTTCTTATAGGTATCTGCATCGGTTTATATCAAGGAACTTTAGTTGCTAAGGTTGGTGTACCTGCCTTTGTTACAACTTTAGCCGGTATGTTTATATTCCGTGGACTTCTTTCTTTAATCACCAGAGGAACCGGTACTATTATAGTGAAAGACGAAGGCTTTAAAGCGTTATCCAATGGATTTATTCCGGATATTAGAAAAATTCTGAATGCTCTGAATATTCCAGTGGGAGGGAATTTCCACATTTTAACTATCATTATTGGCATTGTTGCTGTAGTATTAGTAATCATGAACCAGATTAAAGAAAGAAAAAATTTAATCCATTACAATTTTGAAGTATCCTCAAAATCAATCTTTGTTGCAAAACTAATCTTCTTTACTGCAATTATTATGTGTGTAATATGGATATTAGCAGGATATAAAGGTATACCCTGGACAGCAGTCATAGTATTCATAGTATTATTTATCTATAATTTCATGCTAAAGAAAACAAAACTTGGAAGATACATATATGGTATTGGTGGAAATGCAGAAGCAGCAGAACTATCAGGTATAAATGTAAAAAATATTACTCTATTTGCTTTCGCCTCTGTCAGTATGCTGGCAGCACTTTCTGGTATCCTGTATACCTCAAGACTTGCATCAGCAACTCCACAAGCTGGAAACGGTTTTGAACTGGATGCCATTGCATCCTCATACATTGGCGGTGTATCCGTAAATGGAGGTATAGGAAAAGTAACGAATACAATCATTGGCGCATTTGTAATTATGTCATTAACCAATGGAATGAACTTACTATATGTGGATGTATCCTACCAGTATATTGTTAAGGGTATTATCTTTATATTAGCTGTAGCATTTGATGTTAAAACACGTAATGCTGGAAAATAAGGTAGAATAATGAGGCAGAATAACAAGGTAGAATAAGAAGGCAGAATGGCAAGGCAGAATAAGAAGGCAGAATAACGATGTTTTGCCCTCATTAAGGCAACCAGATGTCATTCTGAGCCGCAGGCGAAGAATCTCTAACATGTATACATTGAGATTCTTTGCCCAATTTAGCAAAGCTAAATTAGGCTCAGAATGACATTCTTTTTATTGTCATGAGGATAAATTAATGGCTTAGATAACTATAAAGTGTGGAAAGTGTCCTTTATATTAAATATATATTATGTTTGTTAAGTATATGTAAAAGTTTATTCTTGGGTTGATTTTATTGGGTAATAATGATAAAATATATTAATAGATAAGAAAATATTTGTGTAGGTTGCACTAAATAGTAAGCAAGTCCTATATGAAATTTGTGCCATAAGAGGGGAGAATTAAAAAGGTTTATATATTTAGACTTTCATGGCACTACTTTGTTTTGTTAGGGAGAAATACATTAATTAGGTAGTGTAAAGTAACGTATGAAAACCTGTAGCCTAAAAAATAGGCTCATTTAG
>CALDJN010000223.1 GCA_937901695.1 uncultured Anaerocolumna sp. | reverse complement strand
GCTACCGCATAAAGTAGTAGGCAGCCTCTTAATTGTCATTGCTATGAAAGCGTGTCATTCCGAGCAAAAATTCAACGAAGTTGTACTTGCGAAGAATCCCTTTCATTCATTGTGGGCTATTTAGCATTACAATTCCTAGCCTAAAAGGCGAAGAATCTAAATTATGAGTATTCTTAAAAGCAGAGACTATTTTGTAACTGTTACAGTCTTTGAGAATTCAAAAGCTCCATCCTTAACAGTCTTGATAAAAGCGATATCCTTTTTCGCATCACCATTTTCATCAAAAGAAATATGACCGGTAACGGCATCAATTTCTACTTTTGCTAATGCATCACGAATAGCAGTTGTATCTGTGGAACCTGCCTGTTTGATTGCTTCAAGAGCAACGATGTAAGAATCATATCCAAGTGCAGAAACTGCAGGGATAATCTCTGACTGTTTGTTCTTCTTTAAGTATTCTTTAAAACCTTTTAAAAAGGATTTTGCTTCTTCTGTTGCTGGATCTGCTTCATCATAGAAGGTGGAAAGAACAACGCCTTCTGCGTATTTTCCAGCATTTTCAATGATAGAAGAGTTCTCCCAGGTATCTCCTGCCATAATGGTAGCTGTAATTCCAAGTTCACGAGCCTGTTTTATTATAAGTGGAGCTGTTGTCATGGAAGATGGAGCAAATATTACATCCGGATTTGCTGCCTTAACGTTAGTTAAGATTGCTTTAAAGTCAGTTTGATTTGTTTGGAATTGTTCTTCACTGACAATTGAATCGTTGCCTGCAAGCTCTTTGAAAGCTGTTACGAAATAATTTCCAAGACCAGATGAATAATCATCTCCAAGTTGTGTGATAACAGCTGCATTTTTAGCACCTTCCTGGAATGCATAATTAGCCATTACAGTACCTTGGAAAGGATCTAAGTAACAAACACGGAAGTAGTAGTCATTACCAAGTGTAACCTGAGGGTTTGTACAGGAAGCACCTATTGCTGGAATCTTAGCTTCTGCAAAAAATTCGCCAGCGGCGATGGATACGCCAGAACCGTAAGAACCTAGTATAACACTAACATCTTTACTGATTAGGTTTTGTGCAGCACTTACTGCCTCTGTTTTATCACTTTTGTTATCTACTTCAACTAACTCAATTTTATAGGTTTCTCCACCAATTTTTACAGTTGGATAAACTTCATTTGCATAACGCATACCCAGAGCTTCTTGGAAACCACCACCACCATTTTCTCCGGTAAGAGGCTCAAATACACCAATTTTAATTACTTTACCCCCATTTGTACTTGTTGGCTTACTACTACAAGCTGTAAATGTACTTACAACCAGAATTAAGCAAAGTGCAATAGCAAATACTTTGCGTTTCATAAAATACCTCCTCCTGCTTGTCTTTATGAGAAAGACATATGTTTTTATAATTTAGTAGTATACCATTTTAAAGTATTGAATACAAGAGGATATTTAAAAAAATTATAAATATTTGTTTGAAATAGGTTAAAATAGAAAAACTGTCATTCTGAGAGCAAATTCAGTTTGCTGAATTTGCTCGAAGAATCCCATTCAAAGCGAGATTCTTCGAGCTAAAGCTCTCAGAATGACAGTTTTGTAGCAGCCTCTTTCCTGATAATAATTATTGATAATTATCAATAATTACATTATAAATTACATTACAAATTACTTATTAGCTTTTATAACATTTCCAATCATCTTTAAACTAACTTTTTGCCCATTGTATAATATAAGACCTTTGTAGATTCTTCCAGATAGCATAATGACAATTAAAGTAAAAGCTAATAATAGTAGGGTTGTAATCAAACCTTCTACTAACCCAATAGTTCCGGTCAAGATATCCACCGGTATGCAAAATGGTGCCGTAAATGGAATATATCTTGTTACGATTTGCACCGTTTCATTACCGATTACAGGTGCAAGATAAGTGACCAGCCAGCTTATGAGAACTGGGAATTGGAAGATTCCCTGAGTGGATGCTACATCTTCTGGTTTGGATACCATACACCCTGCTAGTCCAGCGATTACACAATAGAATAAAAAGCCAATACAGAATGCAATAATTGTTAAAATTATAGCTGGAAGAGTAAAGGCAGTTTCCCCTATATTATCTTTTAAGAAATTTAAAACCGTAATAACCGTACTTTGGTATTCCGGATAAATGGAATGGGCAACAGCATTACCCAGATATAATCCACCAAAGATTGCAATAAGCCAGGTAACAAACTGTAGAATAGCCATTGTGGAAACTGCCAATACCTTACCTGTAATTAAAGCGTATGGGTGAACAGAAGTTAATAAAGTTTCCATGAGCTTTGATGTCTTTTCTGTAGAAACAGATTTGCTAATTGTCTGACCATACAAAATAAGCATCATATATAACATTAAGCCAAATACCATAGGTGCAATCATCTTAATGGCAAAAGCAATTCCATTTATATCTTCACCAATATTAGCATAGGAGGTTATAACTGGTTTTAAAGCAGCAGTTAATTGTTCTTCAGTTAAACCAGACTGTAATAATTTGTTTGTTTCGAATGCTGTAGTCATTGGCTCAACCAGTACATTTGCCTGACTTTTCGAAATATCAGAGCCGGCTGGAACGACAATCTCAATGTTATACCCGGAATCCTTAGTAGTTATGATAGCTGCAATGGTCTTTGGAGAGTCAGCTGCAGCTGTCTTTATAACTTCTTCTCTGGTTTGATCGGTTATTGTCTCAAATTCAATATGTGCAAATTGTTCCTGAGAGAAATTCGGATTCATATCTTTATAATTGGTTGGCTGTAATCCACTATTATCTAAGACACATACTTTTTCAATTGGTGAAATTTCCGGTATATTTTTTCCTTCTGGTTTTGCTGCAAACACATTGATTAAAATTGCGGCAGCCAATATGATAAGTGTAACCAATACAGTAACAACTTTAAAGCCTAGTCCTTTTGTTGCCTGACGAAAGGTAAAGCTAAATACAGTATTCCATCCTCTAAATTTATTTTTCATTTGCCCACCTCCCTAGACTGTCTTTGAAAGATGAATTAATTCTTTCACCTTAATTTTATTACCATTATGAAGTATAAGTGTTTCATAAACTTTAGCAACAAAGCGGAACAGCAAAATGATAAATATCAGCTCAAGGACAATAGCAATACATGCTAATGGCAAAGTGGCTTTTCCAATGAGAATTGCTCCAGGTAATATAAACGGAGAGGATAAAGGGAATAAGAAAGCAAAAGTAACAAATGGATTGATTCCTGCTCCTACTAAAGTACTGGATGCACCTAATCCAATATATAAGCCAATTAAGTTTGTAAATGTAAATAAAGTCAGCCCTTCATTTAATTCTTCCATTCTGCTTACAGTAGCACCTGCAAGACCTGCTAAAGTTGCATAGAAAATCATTCCAAGCATTATTAATATAAAACAAAATATTATATTAATGATATTTAAATTTTGGAATATATCCTTTGGTAAAAACTGCTCCAGACCTCCACTGCCTTTACCAGAAATAACCTGATTGGATACAAATAGTGCAATGACCATAGAAACCATTTGAAGTAAGGTAGCAAATAACATAGCGATTACTTTGCCAACCATCAGTGCTAAAGGCTTTACTGTTATTAATAAATATTCCACAACACGAGTTGATTTTTCCGTTATAATGGAAGTAGCAATCTGGGTGCTGGATAGCATATTTGCCATTAGAACAAAAAATAAAATACCATATATAAACCAATATTCAGCCATAGATATGGAAGTATCTTCTTTTAGGATAACCTCTCCATTAACATCTGCAGCGGATACACTGGTAGCAATTTTTGCATTAAGCATAGCATTTTGTTCATCCGTAATTCCTAAAGTATTAATACGTAAAACCTGGAATTGCTTTGCTAACGCATCTCCTAAAGCTTGTATATGAGATTCCTTGACAGGACCTTTTCTGGCTTTTAGAAAATTTAATGAGAAGGTACTTTCATTTTCTGTAATTGTTAAAATTACAGAATCTCTTTCTTCTTCATCAACCTTTTTTGATAAAGCATCATATTTTTCCTCTGCAGTTTCAAACACAATATGGCTCATATTTTCCTCTGTCAGAAGCTTTGAATAATCAATATTCTGAAGAGAAGTATTATTATAAACGTATACTTTCTTTATAGGGCTTGGTGCATTTACATCTTCATTGCCATTTGAAAATAATTTATTTACCAAAGGCATAGATATCAAAGATAGAGTAATCAGTATGATATAGGAGATGAGAAATGCTTTGCTTTTCATGGTCTGTACCAGTGTAAAAGAAAATACATCCTTCCATCCTGCTAAATTACCTTTCTTCATGTGCGTCCCCTACCTTTTCAATAAATATTTCATGTAATGAAGGTTCACGTAGTTCAAATTTTACGATAGGAATCTGGTCACCAATTAACTTTGTGAGAAATTCCATTGCCTGATTCTCATCTTTTACTTTTAGATGGTATTCACTCGGTGTTTTACCTGCTATGGTAAGACCAAAAGAAGAAATATAAGGTGCAATGTCTACATCACTTTTTACAAATAAATTAACCCGTCCATAACTTTTCTTAATTTCATTTAAATTGCCTTGAAGTACTGCTTTACCACGATTTAGGATAGTGATATCTGAACAAAATTCTTCAATAGTCGGCATCTGATGGCTGGACATTATTAAGAATTTGTTTTTGCTGATTTCTTCCCGAATGATAGACTTAAATAAATCTGTATTCACAGGGTCAAGACCACTTAGGGGCTCATCAAGTATTAGCAGTTCCGGATCGGATAATAAAGCTGCCATTAACTGTATTTTTTGTTGATTACCCTTTGATAATTGGTCCGCACGATTGGATTTTGAAACTTTTCTTCCCTTTACCTTAGGCGGAAATACATATTCATTAACTGCTAATCGATCAGACCAGTATTTTATTCGGTCCATAGCGGTCTGCTTTGGTACATTACGAAGTTTTGCAAAGTACAAAAGCTGGTCCAGTAAAGAATATTTTGGATACAAACCTCTTTCCTCAGCCAGGTAGCCTACATTGGTACTTACAGGATCTAGCGTTTTCCCCTTCCATAAAACTTCACCGTTGTTTTTGGCAAGCATGCCTAGAATAATCCGAAGTGTTGTTGTTTTACCGGCACCGTTTGTTCCAAGAAGAGCATATACACCTGGCTCTTTAATCTCAAAACTTAAGTTTTCTAAAACAACTTTGTCTCCGTAACTTTTTGATAAGTTATTAACACTTAATGACATATTAACCTCACTTCTGGCGCTTTAGCGCCTTTTTAATAGCGATAGCAATTTGTGCACTAGTCACAAATCGCCATTTGAAAAAAGTTTACTTTTTTCAAACTAACTTCTTTCCATTTCCTACCCTATTATCGATTAGGAAGATATATATTTATTTTGGGTAAAATTATGTATTCACATAGATATTTCTATATTTACCCTAAGCAGAAACAATTATACCATTATTTATCTATACTGAAAAGTACCTTCAAAAAAATTAAAATTTGGTTTATCTTATTCGCTTTATATGGTAGAATATAGAGTAAAAGAGGAATCGAAAGTGATTTATGTCGTTGGAAGTGTGAAAGAAAAATTAGAATGAAAGGATGCCACGGTTGTATCTTTCACACTGGTTATTTGTGGCAGTATCACATATCACTTGTGATATGCAATGGTAAATCGTATGAAAGATGTTGTTGTAATAGGGGTTTCAGGAGGTTCTGCTTCTGGAAAGACAACAGTTGCTAATCGAATAAAAGAAGCATTCAAAGACAGTGTGGAGTTATTAAGCCATGATTTTTATTATCTTCCTCATGATGAATTGTCTTTTGAAGAAAGAACAAAACTAAATTATGATCACCCAAATGCATTTGATACGGAGAGAATGATAAATGACATTAAAGCCTTAAAGCAAGGTTTTGCAATTGACAGACCAGTTTATTCTTACAAAGAGCATACCAGACTTGCTGATACAGTCAGGGTAAATCCTGCTAAAGTTATTATAGTAGAAGGGTTTTTAATTTTTGAAAACGCTAATCTCCGTTCCACAATGGATATTAAAGTATTTGTAGATACAGATGCTGATGAGCGGGTAATTCGCAGAATTGTAAGAGATGTAAATGAACGGGGAAGAAGCTTAGAATCCGTTATAACTCAATATATCAATACAGTAAAACCAATGCATGAATTATTTGTTGAACCATATAAGAAATATGCAGATATTATTATCCCTAGAGGCGGGAAGAACGACGTTGCTATGGATATGCTGATTCATCGAATAAAAGCTATATTGGCTGAAAGTTAGATATACTTCTAAATAAAAAGTTAGCTTATTAAGTAAGGACGCTTTGCCTAATATAGGTTATGCAG
>CALDJN010000222.1 GCA_937901695.1 uncultured Anaerocolumna sp. | reverse complement strand
AAAGCACCTGCCTGTAAGGAACCGTGAAAAGCTCCAGAAGCTCCGGCTTCCGATTGCATCTCAATTACACTGACTTCTTGATTAAAAATATTTTTCTGACCTTTTGCTGCCCACTCATCCACAGTTTCTGCCATTGGAGAAGACGGTGTAATGGGATAAATAGCGGCAACATCGGTAAAGGCATATGCCGCATAGGCAGCTGCAGTATTACCATCTACTGTCATTTGAACTTTTGCCATATATCTCTTTCCTCTTTCTTAAAATTATAGCGTCTTTTATTTAGAATAACCTGGAAGTAATTTATTCATAATATTCCGAATTAAAAATTACAATTGACTTCCATTGTCAACCCAATTTTTAGCTTTCCCTACTTGGTATTCAGAAGGTATCGTAACCTGGCTCTCATCTTGCATTTTTTCAATGTTGGCCCAGGCTGCAGTTACTTCTTTGTTAGTTGGAGAAGTTTTGTTAAGTCTGTCATTATTTTCACCGTTTAGTACATTTTTATCATGCTCCATATATTTAATAATCCTCCTTCCAAATTGGTAAATAATATATCTAACAATGTCCTTAGATACTATTAAAATCTCCATTATTATAGTAATTATTCAAATGTTTCCAAGTTCTTGAATTTATTTTTATATGAGAAATCAGAGCCCATTTGTAAAAATTATTCATTATCAAAATATAACGGTTACTGTAGGAACTGCAAGATTTAAGAATGTTTTTCTAATAGATATTGAGACTGAGAAAGAATTCAAACATAAAGGCTTGGGTTATTCTTTAACTATAGAATTTGTTAATGCATATTGTCTCTAGCAATCCTTTTAAGATGGTTACGTTATTCTCTAACTATAGAATTTGTTAATGAATGTATTAATAATGATTTAATTGCACAATGGGATTGTGTAGAATCAAATCCCAATTCTCGAAAGTTAGCAGAAAAAGCAGGATTTATAATATTTAAAGAAAATGTTGTTTATTGGTTTGAAATATAAAACCTTATTACCACTTCGTGGCACTTAGGCAGGTGCTTGAGCTCCTGCCTAAACAGGCAAGTCTATCCCCCGCTTAAACGATGGATAGACTTGCCTGTTTTGGTTAAATTAAATAATAGATTAAGAAGTTATTAAAATGTAAATTATAAAATATTGTCCAACATATTTATATTATAAATTATTTCTATATCATCACTTTTTACAGGCTTACTAAATAAGTATCCCTGAATATAGTCACAGCCACCCTTCCTTAACCGTATGTACTGTTCCATATCTTCGATTCCTTCTGCGGTAATGACCAAATCTAAACTATGAGCAAGTCCTATAATACTATTCATCACCTTCACATTACTTAGTTCTAAAAGCTTTTCACATAAGGATTTATCTAATTTAATTTTATTTGCTGGTATAAACGTTAAATAATTCAAAGAAGAATAACCCGTTCCAAAATCATCTAAGGCGATACTTACTCCCATACTCTTAAGAGTATTGAGGAATTTCAATGTATTAGATGTCTCTTCTAATAGGATACTTTCCGTTATCTCTAACTCAAAGTATTTCGGCTCTACCCCTTTTTCATATAAGATATTGCTAAGGAAATCTGCATAATTAGAATCTTGAAGCTGTTTACTTGAGAAATTTACAGAAATAGGTTTGATATTATACCCTTTTTCTTTCCAAACTGCGATTTGTTCTACTACAGTTTTTGTAACCCAGCGGCCTATTTCAATAATTAATCCGGTATCTTCTGCAACTGGTATAAATTTTAATGGTGGAATATTAAAATCTTTTATACGTAAGAGAGCTTCAAATCCTGCAATAAAGCCGGTATCAACATCTACCTGTGGCTGATATAATATGTGGAAGCCATCGTTCTTTATGGCACGCCTTAGGATTGCTTCCACTTCTTTTTTACCTATTAACTCATCCTGCATACTAGCGCAGTAAAATTTATAATTATTTCTTCCTGCCCTTTTAGCTGAGTACATAGCCGTATCTACATTCATAATTAGGCGCTCTGCATCCGAACTGTCTTTTGGATACATAGATATGCCAATACTGAAATTAACAAAGTATTCTTTATAATCAAGTACCAAAGCCTTTTTAAACTGCATTAAAATTTTACCCACATGATTTTCAATTATATCTTGCTTGTCTTCGTTTGCAATCAGTATTAAAAACTCATCGCCTCCAAATCTGGATACAAAGATATTTTTACCAGAGATGCTTAATAATCTCTTGGCGATGCATTGTAATAAATTATCTCCATAAACATGCCCTAATGTATCATTTACTTCTTTAAAATTGTCAATATCTAATAATAGAATTGCCCCCGGTTTACCCGAATGTATCTCATTTTGCAACTTCTCATTAAAACTTAATCGATTAGGGAGATCTGTTAAATAATCATGATGAGCCAGATGTTCAATATCTCTGGCATGTTTTTCAATGGTTTCATATTGTGCTCTCAATTCTTCTTCCGTAGCTGTCAATTCTTCAAATGTCTGTGATAATTCTTCATGGCTTTCTTGCAATTTTCTCTCCATTTTCCTTTGTTTTCTATTATCATAATAAAGAATTGCTACTAAAATAAGCAGAATTCCTATCACCGCTAAAGACGTTACTATGATATCTCTATTCTCTTGTAAAAATTCATTCTCTTGATTCAATATAATAGAGCCTTCCGGAAGTGTATCTACATCAATATGATATTTCTGTAAAATATCATAGTCAAACATATAACGATTGGGGCTTTCTTCAATCATTTCAATTTCTTGTATAGGCGTTCCATTAAATACAGACAGGACCATATTACCGGCAATATTCCCTGAATCATAATAAGAAACCATCTTACCGCCCAGTATCCCCAAACCGATACCACCAACTTCTGACCGTAAAATTGGTACTTTGATATGCTCTTTTAAGATTTCACACGCTTCTTCTATGGTTAGATATTGTCCGGTTTTATCAGAATACATACTAAAATATAATACGATAGTATCCTTATCTACATTCTCAAAAACTTTCTCCAGCTCTTTAAACGTATACTCGGAGGTATTAATATCATCAAATACTAAGTTTTTATAATCATCTTGATAGGAATAAAATTGTTTCTTATTACCAATTCCCGTTAAGGTATTATCAACAATAGCCACAATCTTAGTGGCTTTATGATTCAATCTTATTCCCAGGTCAATATTATCTTTCATAGAGGTTTCTTCTACAATACCTGTTATATAATCATCTTCTGCAGCCTGTTTTGCCCTTGCTAAATCATTGATTCCAAGAAATACAATAGGGGTTTGATAAAACAGTTCTTCCTGATAATCCATTACAAACTGTAAAGCATTATCGTCACCTACGATTACAGCATCATAAGGTGCAAGATTATCAAGTTTATACTTTAAGGTATTATAAAATAAACTAATATTTTCTTTGGTATCAAATCGTTTTGTATCCATATATTCAATATCAAGTTGAATATTTTGAGGGTCAAAAGCAGCCTTAACACCTGCAATCTGGTCAGGAACACTAAGGAAATTTCCATCATAAGAGCTAATAAATAAAACTCTTTTATTCGTATTTTCGCTAAAAACTATAGTTTTATTCCATGGTTGCCAAATCATAAACAACAGTAATCCCAAAAGCATGAATAGTACTTTAAAATATTTTATTTCCTTATGCATTGTGACCCCCCTTATATAGAGTAATTGAAATATGACTATACCATATTATAGCAAAATTGGTGAAAAGTATCAACGATTATATGTATAATTACATATATTTTAGATAAATTGATGATTTTTATGACCTTTTGTCGACTAACTGGGTACATTTTGTAAGGCGGAGCGTTTTGAAAAATTTTTTTCTTGAATTAATATGTTTTTCATGTATAATCTATAAGGTAGCTTTCGGGTTACTATATAACTTCAAAGAACTGCGATAAAGTTCAAAAAGCAGTTACGATTTCATAGTTACTATATAACTTCAAAGAGGAGCAATTTATGAGCATTTTAAATGTAACAAATCTTACTCATGGTTTTGGAGACAGAGCAATCTTTCATGATGTGTCTTTTCGTCTTCTAAAAGGAGAACACATAGGATTAGTAGGTGCCAACGGGGAAGGCAAATCTACCTTTTTAAATATAGTTACCGGAAAATTAATGCCTGATGAGGGCAATGTCGAATGGTCTAAAAATGTTAGAGTTGGTTATTTAGATCAGCATTCTGTATTAGAAAAAGGAATGACCATACGGAAAGTATTAAAGTCAGCTTTTTCTTATTTATATGAAATAGAAGCCAAGATGAATTCCCTTTGCAATGAAATGGCTGATGCAGAGCCAGATGCACTTATGACTATTATGGACGAGTTTGGTACTCTTCAAGACATGCTGGATGCCCATGATTTTTATATAATTGATTCCAAAGTAGAAGAAATCGGTCATGCGTTAGGGCTTGATGCCATTGGTCTGGACCAGGATGTTACCGAATTAAGCGGTGGACAAAGAACTAAAGTATTACTTGGAAAACTTTTATTAGAAAAACCTGACATTCTTTTATTAGATGAGCCTACTAATTACTTAGATACCATACATATTGAATGGTTGAAACGCTATCTGCAAGAATATGAGAATGCATTTATATTAATCTCTCATGATGTTCCATTTATAAATAGTGTGGTGAATATTATTTATCACATGGAAAATGGGGAATTGAATCGTTATGTTGGCAGTTATGATAAATTCTTAGAAGTCTACGAAGTAAAAAAATCACAATTAGAATCTGCCTATAAAAAACAACAGCAGGAAATTGCAGAACTACAAGATTTTGTTGCCAGAAATAAAGCAAGAGTTTCTACCAGAAACATGGCTATGTCCAGACAGAAAAAGTTAGATAAGATGGATATCATTGAACTTGCAAAGGAAAAGCCAAAGCCAGAATTTAATTTTAAGGAGGCACGTGCAGCGGGTAAATATATCTTTCAAACAGAGCATTTGGTTATAGGTTATGAGGAACCACTCTCTAAGCCTTTAACTTTAACTATGGAACGTGGAGATAAAATCGTATTGAAAGGTGCTAATGGTATTGGTAAAACTACTCTTTTAAAAAGTATTATTGGATTAATTCCGTCATTACAAGGTAAAGTAACCTTAGGTGACTACCTATATCAGGGATATTTTGAACAGGAAATGATAGGTGCCAAGAACAATACTTGTATCGAAGAATTATGGAGAGAATTTCCTTCCTATACACAATACGAAATTCGCTCTGCCCTTGCCAAATGTGGCCTTACTACTAAGCATATTGAAAGCCAGGTAAGAGTTCTAAGCGGTGGCGAGCAGGCAAAAGTCCGCCTATGTAAATTAATTAATAAAGAAACCAATGTTTTATTATTAGATGAGCCTACCAACCATTTAGATATAGAGGCAAAGGAGGAATTACACCGTGCCTTAAAAGCATACAAAGGCAGTATCCTTTTAATCTGTCATGAACCGGAATTCTATGAGGACTTTGCTACAAAGGTTTTGGACTGTTCTGATTGGAGTACGAAATTATAAGTTAGCTTATTAATAAGGAGGCTTTGCCTGGGGGGTGTTGAGAACTCAGAAAGTGTGAATTCAGTTTACGTTGTGTTGTGAGGCAAAGCTGATATTGCCAATTTTATTTAAAAATAGCGAGTAACTATGGATACAAAATATAAAGTATTTTATTTATACTATAAAGGTATTATTTATATCAGTATTTTATAAACTAAAACCATACTTAATGAATTATTACTATTATTATAAATTTAGGCTCTGTCACAACTCATAGTAGAAATATGGTATTTTTTGAACAGAGTTAATTATGCTCTGCTTAATTGTTCTATATTTAGCTCGTTTTTTGGTAAAATTGTGAATCAAAACATCTCTACAAATTAGAATTTGAAAGCTTCGCATTATGCTTAGTAATGCCGAGTTAATCAAGAACTTCAA
>CALDJN010000221.1 GCA_937901695.1 uncultured Anaerocolumna sp. | reverse complement strand
TGTCATTCTGAGTCCAAAAACAATTGCCATTGCTACGAAAGCGTGTCATTCTGAGCAAAAATTCAACGAAGTTGAATTTGCGAAGAATCCCACACCAAAATGAGATTCTTCGCCCCCCAACTCAGTAAAGCTGAATTTTCACTGGAATAACAAATAGATATTTAAGTAATGTTATAATTCCTTCAACTTTTCCTCAAACTCATCAAAGATATAATCAAGTACAGATGGCATACCTACAAATTCACATCCATAAAAATATATATTATCCTCCATTGCCTGCTTCCTTACAATTTTCACTACTGTATATAAGCAGGAATCGGAATCGCCCAATTGAATCTTAGAATTAAAATAATAGTTACTCGGTAAAACACTTGCAGATTGAAAGCCTATTCCATTCCTGGATATATCCATAACTTCAATGGGAGCATGAATATTATCAACTTTTACATTATCTTGTTTAAATAGAGATGATATTTCTAATTCCATTTTAACGTGGAAACGTTTACTGTGCCTTTTTTCCTCCATACCGAATCCTCCAACGAATTTGATTTATTTGATTCACCATTAAAGACTATCTTATAATATTAGATTATACCTCTCAAAAAAATTATACGCAAGTTATCTTTGCCTGCTGATTTTACCTTAGTCCTTTATCCATTTCTAACCCCTGTTAATTTTACTATTTTGTACAATATATAACCGATGTTGAAGCAGTTCCTATGACCACTAATTGGATGTTTTACTTTATCAAGGAATTTAGATATTAGTCCTTGGTCAATATTTCTTTTAATATTCGATTTACCATCCCTGGATCTGCTTTACCCTTCATTTCCTTCATAGTCTGACCAACCAGGTAACCTAATGCCTTATCTTTACCTCCGCGGTAATCTGCCACAGATGTTTGATTAGCTGCAATTACCTTTTCAACCACACTACGTAATTCGCCTTCATCATTTACCATCATTAATCCATGTTCTTTTACATAAGCCTCCGGTTCAATATTATCTTTAAATATGATTTCAAATACTTCTTTGGCAACGGTGCGATTGATTTTATTATCTTGAACCAATCCTATTAGCCTTGCCAGATTGTTAGGACTAAATCCAATATCCTCCGGTTCCATTTCCGATTCTTTTAATAATCGCATGGTTTCAACCATAAGCCAGTTAGATACTTCTTTTGGTTTTTTACAAATGGCAACCGTTTTCTCAAAAATATCAGCCATTCTTTTTGAACTTGTAATGATTCCTGCATCATATGCTGGAATATCATATTCTGTTTCATATCTTAGCATTTTTTCATCTCGAAGCTCTGGCTGGCGGTTATTGATTTCATCTATCCATTCATCACTAATCTCAATAGGTACTAAGTCTGGTTCAGGAAAATAACGATAATCCTGGGCATCTTCTTTGGAACGCATGGCAAAACTGGTATCTTTATTGTCATCCCAACGTCTTGTTTCCTGAATAACTGCTTTTCCTTCTTCCAATAATTCAATTTGACGTTTTCTCTCTCCTTCAATTGCTCTGGCAATTGCTTTGAAGGAGTTCATATTCTTCATCTCTGTTCTTGTGCCAAATTCTTTAGCACCTGCTTCTCGAACAGAAAGGTTAATATCTGCACGAAGAGAACCTTCCTGCATCTTACAATCGGATACTCCAAGGTATTGTAATATCAGCTTTAACTTATCCAGATAGGCTATTACTTCCTCAGCAGATCTCATATCCGGCTCACTTACAATTTCTATTAAAGGTACACCGCACCTGTTATAGTCCACCAGGGTACAATCCTCCCAGGAATCATGAATTAGCTTACCTGCATCTTCCTCCATATGGATTTCATGAATGCCTATAATCTTCTTTGCACCATTAACCTGTATTTCTATTCCTCCATGGTGGCAAAGAGGCAGATATAGTTGCGATACCTGATATGCTTTTGGTAAGTCTGGATAAAAATAATTTTTACGATCAAATTTACAATTTTGATTGATTTTACAATTTAAGGCTAGACCTGTGGCAATAGCGAATTCTACAACTTTTTTATTTAGAACCGGAAGCGTTCCCGGCATTCCTGTACACACCGGGCAGCAATGGGTATTGGGTTCCCCACCAAATTTTGTGGTACATCCACAAAATATCTTGGTTTCCGTCGCCAATTCCACATGAACCTCCAAACCAATAACCATTTCATATGATTTCATACTTGAATCTTCCTTTCCTATTCTCACAACCTAAAAATATTTGTTCAGTGTACCTATTCATTGCCATTGCTGTGAAAACATGTCATTCCTATAAAAAACATGTCATTCTGAGCGTAGCGAAGAATCCTTTTCTTTTATTGTGGTACCATTTAGCATTATAATTCTGAGGGAATCTTCCCAAAGGCTCTCACATACTAAAGTTGTATTCAATAAATTTAGGTTTACAGAGATTCTTCGCGAATTCAACTATGTTGAATTCACTCAGAATGACATTTACCAATGATATTTACCTAATAGCATTTACCAATGGCATTTGCCAATGACATTTCCAAAGACAATCTATCTACTCTGTTCATAACTATAAGCTGCCCGGATAATATCCTTTTCTCCAAAATGTTTTCCAATTAGTTGTAAACCTATTGGAAGTCCTGTGCTATCTGCTCCGCAAGGCAGGCTGATAGCAGGAAGTCCAGCCAAATTAACGGATACTGTGTAAATATCGCCAAGATACATTTTTAGTGGTTCTGATAAGCTTTCTCCTAATTTAGGTGCTGTAGAAGGAGCAGTGGGTCCAAAAATAATATCATATTTTTCAAATGCTTTATCAAAGCCTTCCTTTATTAACGCTTTTACTTTTAGCGCTTTCTTATAATAAGCGTCATAATAACCGGAACTTAATACAAAAGAGCCAATCATCATTCTGCGCTTAACTTCATTTCCAAAGCCTTCACTTCTTGTTTTCTTATACATTTCCTGAAGTCCTTCAAAATCTTCTGTACGATATCCATATTTTATACCGTCATATCTGGATAAGTTAGAACTTGCCTCTGCCGATGCTATAACATAATAAGCAGGTATTGCATAGTCTACTGCATCCAGCTCAAATTCTTCTACTATAGCACCTTTTTCTCTTAACACTTCTGCTGCCCCAAGTATACTGGTGCGTACTTCTTCGTCTAAACCTTTTCCAAGGTATCCCTTAGGAATACCAATTCTCATACCTTTTACATCATTAACCAGAGCCTTCGTGTAATTATAACTGTCTTGTTTTATGGAAGTGGAATCTTTACTGTCATAGCCTGATATAATATCTAGTACTGCAGCGCAATCGGATACATTTTTTCCAATTGGACCAATTTGATCTAAGGAGGAGGCATAAGCTATTAAACCATATCTGGAAACGGTACCATAAGTTGGTTTTATTCCAGTTACTCCACAAAAACTACTAGGTTGACGAATAGAACCTCCCGTATCAGAACCAAGAGCATAAAAAGCTTCTTCTGCAGCAACTGCAGCTGCAGAGCCGCCACTTGAACCTCCTGGCACGTATTCTGTATTATGAGGATTCTTCGTTTCACCAAATATTGAAGTTTCTGTAGTATTTCCCATAGCAAATTCATCCATATTTGCCTTTCCTATTATAACTGCTCCTGCATTCAACAATTTCTCAACTACCGTTGCATCATAAGGTGGTATAAAATTATAAAGTATTTTTGATGCACAAGTTGTTTTAACACCTTTGGTACAAATATTGTCTTTAATAACCACAGGAACACCGGCAAGTGGTGAATCTAATTTACCTTCTTCAATTAGCCGTTGCACTTCCTTTCCACGGGCAAGTGCTTCTTCCTCTAAAACAGTGATATAGCAGTTGTATTCCTTATCCTTAGCTTTTATTTTTTCCAATTGGGCTTTGACAGCTTCTTCCACTGTTACTTCTTTATTCTTAATTTTACTGCCCAGTTCTAAGGCAGATAAACTTGTTAAATCCATATTAACCTCGATTCTAGCGCTTTAACGCCGATACTGCAATCATTCAATGGTTTTAGGAACTATAAAACAACCATCCTTTTGCTTAGGAGCATTGCTTAATAACGTATCTCTATTTGATTCATTGGTTACTATATCTTCACGAAATACATTTTTGATTGGGAATACATGAGACATAGGCTCAATGTTATCGGTATTTAACTCATTCATGGTATCTATATAGGATAAAATACTTCCTAAATCTTTTTTAGCTTTTTCTTTTTCTTCGCTGCTTAATTCTAATTTTGCCAGAGCGGCTACATATTCAATGGTTTCATCTGTTATATTCATTTTTTTCTCCTTTCATTATGCATATTAAATCACTAGAAAAAAGTCCCGAGCATATAAAAATACAGAAATTAATCTGCAACATATACTCGGGACGGAATACTCTTTTAGATTTATTTCCCGCGGTATCACCCGCATTGAGAATCGAAATTCTCCTCTCCTTACACTTAGCGCGTGTCACGCACGAACCTACTACAGTTAGTCCACATTTAAACTGTCCATTCAACCCGTGAGCTCCAGAGTGTTCCTTCCTACATCTATCATCAAAAGGTGTGCTCTCAGTCGGTGACACACCATTCCTGTTTATAAATGCAATCCACATAGGTCAGTCTCTTTCATAGCCTATACAATATTTAAAAAATGCAAAGGTATCCTTTTGCCCACCCCTTCGCTGTTGCCTTATATTAACATATAACTTTGTATATTTCAAGAGTAATTTTTCCATTTTGTAATTTGGAGTGATAATTCTGCCGCGCCGAGCTTGTTATGGTTCTTTCATAGCAATGACAGCTTTCGGTATTGTTATTGGTGATAATTGCCTGTATAATATAGGTTATAGACCATTTAGAAAATTACATATAAGCATCATAATATCTTATTGTATACAGACACGAAATCATAGAAAGGGAGAAAACTTTATGATTAAAAAAATATTATCATTAACGTTATCAATTGGTGATATGATATGAAAAGACGCATTTTAGCTATTTTTTTTACCTCTATCCTTTTACTGCTTACCTCCTGTTCAAGTAATAGCACACCTACCAATGCAACCCAGGCGAGGTTAGAATTGTTGTTATTACTTCAAAATGGAAATTACAAGTTAATGAATGATCAATTGCTATCTGAACAAGGAACCATTACGGAGGAAGAGTTTGAGGAGTTGAGGAAAAAAACATCAAATTCAAATACGGTTAGGGAATTTCAACTTTTGAGCTTTGATAATGGAGAAGTATTTTTACTAGAATTCACCAAAAACCCTCATACTGGTGAATACAAAATCAAAAATATTACCGTCCTTTCAGAAGATTCAAAAATTCTCTTTGAAGATAAGTAGTTAACGGGGCTTTAGAGGTGCTGTGCAGCTAAAATATTTATTTTGCGGCACAGCACCTTTGGGGTATACAGAAAAAATCGTCGTTTTACCAACTGTTTTCTTTATGGTTCCAAATTGAATACTTCTCTAGGAATATAACTATAATAATCTTCGTCCAGTATTCTTTCTGATATAAGGAACTTATTGTTTACTATTTTGTTCATGGTACTAATATAATCTTCAGGCAATTCTTCCTCTGTAAGTTTTATTATTTCTTTTGTTTTACTATTATACATAATTTTATCCGTAATGAAACTTCGATTTGAGAAGATTACCAAAGAATCCGAGTCCGATAGAATATCTTTTCCCATATATAATCTGGAATCATAGGATAATCCAAACAGATTGGATAATGTAGGTACAATATCTAAACTGGAACATGGCTTATCAATGATAATTGGTTTACTCATACTTCCTGACCACAGGATAAAATAATTTTTATAAAGTTCAAAGTTTTCCTCTACCTTATGACCTGCCAGCTCATCAATCTTATCCTTTTCCAGTCCATATGGATAATGATCCGTACTAAGTGCAATTACAGTTTTATTTGCAATACCTTTCACTTCTAATTCAGCAATCAATCTTTCCAGAGCCCTGTCTAATTCCACATTGCAAGCCATATAGGCTTTGGCTTCCATGGAATATGGCAAATGGTCCACTGCTTCTTTATTCTTAGCAGACATTCTATTTCCGGAAAATGTGTAATTCATGTGGCCGCTAACTGTCATATAATAAGTATGAAAGGGCTCCTTGTCTATATATTCTGGCATGGTTGCTTCTATCATTTCTAAGTCAGACTCCGGCCAACTTTCTGTTACTTCAAGGCCATTTCCAACGCCTTTATAATCGTATCCCATATTAGGATGGGAAATATGGCGTTTATAATAGGTGTAAGTATGATTATGGTAAGCTCGGGTACTGTAACCTATTTTTTTAAATTGATGTCCAAAAGTAAAGGGCATAGCATTGCTTCCGCTTTTATAAAAGCTAATAACTCCTGACTTAGGTATTAAACTTGTGCAGGCTGCATACTCCCCATCAATGGTACTTGCCCACCATAAAGGTGTATAAAAATTCTCAAATACAAAACCTTCATGAGCCAGTTTATATAGTGTAGGTGTGATATCTTTATCCACAGCCCATGGAGAAAATCCTTCCGCTGTCAACATAATCAGATTATAGCCCTCAAATATGCCTGTATATTTGTTCTTCTTGGTAGGTTCTGCTGTGGCAAAATATTGATGCAGCATTTTTACATTTTCGTTGGTTTCTTCTTTTGCTAAAGCATCAAAATCAATCTCTAATATATTGGGTGATGTATCAATGACTATTGGGGTGGGGGTAGGCGTTGCTGTTGTGGTTGGTTTCTTTTTGGTACTATCTTTTTTACCTATATTATAAGGACTTTCTTTATTATTCTCCGTAACACCTTTGGCTGCTGTTTTAGGATTTCCATTTAATAGTAAACTGATTTCCAAAAAGGTATCATCTTCCTTCGTAATCAGCCTTCTCACATCAAATCTTGTGCTGGTTAACACACCTAACTGCTCCATACTCATTTCCGGAATCCAAGTTTTATGGTATAGGTCATAGGGAGAATAGGTTTCTTTTCCATATGCAGGAAGTATAAGTACACCTATAAATTGTACAGCAATAAAACAAGTTAATGCTGTAACTTGCGGTCTGATAAGCTTTTTATTCATATCAATTTGATTCTTTTTCATGAGTATTTTTAAGAATATTAGAGGTACGCATAATAAGAGGATTCCAATCAGATTATTTCCAATAGCAACTATAATCTGGTCAAAGAATTCTAGCACGTCCCCTCCTACTAATCCGATGGAATAGAAAGATAGAAAAGTTTTAAAGACATAGTTATATACCAGTTGGGTACTAAATAGCAAGCATAAAGTGGTGGTAAATATCCATATAAATATCTTATTTACCCGTTTTTCAGATATTCCACTAATAAATCCGAGAATAGCACCCGCTGGTAAGGCAAATAATATTGGTAATAGTATTTTACCATTCAAATTTTGAAAAGTCAGTTGGTGAAATACCAATTCAAGGTAAATGATGACTATTTGGTAAAAGCAAGTTATTTGAAACAAATGATTTTTACCGTTCCAAGCCTTACTTATGCCCTTTGATATGGTAATATGTGCAGGCTGTTCTTTACTTCTAATGCCATTCTTCTTTTTATTTTGGTTAGTACTTTGTTTCACTTTTTTTATAAAATTACTAAGCTTAATTTTATAAATCTTAGAAGGTAATTTGTCTTTTGGGTTAATCTTTTCATTTGTAATATCCTTTTGTTTCAATCCATTCTTTTTTGGATTATTAACAGAGGTAGATTTCTTCTCTTCTTTCCCATCTGCCTCATTGCCTTTACTCATGAATTGCGCCCCCAATCACCATTGATTCATTTATTCATTGATTGATTCATTTATTCATTGATTCATTTATTAAAGAAACGATAAAATATTAAAGTTTATTTTCAAGTCAAAGCGGATAAACTTGCCTGCAGGTAAGTTTATCCGCTTACGCTACTTGCCCATAATCTCATTGCCACTGCGTAGTATTTCAGCAGTAGCTTGAACTCCTGCTGAACAAGCAAGTCCGACCCCTGTTCACAAAGTAAGGGTTATCCCAGCTTACAGAAGTGGGGGACTTCCCTAATGAGGTTAAACAAAATCGAATTTCACAGTACCTTTTCCATCTTTACTGTGTATAGCAGCCATAGCTCCGTTAACCATGGTCATCTGAGGCGCTTTGTGTCCTATATCTGCATCTAATATAATGGGAACATGGAATTCCTCTAATACAGATAGAACTGCTTCATCATAAGATATTTCTGAATCCGGATTGTAAAAAGCAGGTCTTCCAAACACAAAACCTTTCGTATATTGAAACCAGCCAGCTTCTTTTAACTGCCATAATCCCAAAGTTAAAGCTTCACTTTCCAAGGCAAAACTTTCTAAATACCAAAGGATACCGTCATCTTTATACCTCTCTATAAATTCTTTGGTTTGATCAAATCTTGTGCCTACGATATAAAGTAATACGTCTAAGCAGCCACCTAATAATCTGCCGGATAAGTTTATTTCATTTTCATCCCACAAGTTTCTCCAATAAACAGGCTTTTCAAGCCTATAACCTTCTAGTCCTGTAACTCGGTCGTAGAAACCGTCTTCATATTGGTCAAAACTATGCTCCGCATTTATCTTTCCTTCCGCTAATTGAAGATTAACTTCTATGGTTTTATGCCAAACTTCCATTCCAAAATCATTAAAATTACAGCCATAAAGAGTTGCCATGTCACAATTAGTGGTTATGGTGTAAGTCAATCCTGTGTTGTCAGAATACCCCTGTATCCACTTAGGGTTAGCCTTTATACATTCAAAATCCACAAAAGGAAGCATTTCTAAGAGGAAATCTCCACCTTTTGCAGATATTATCCACTTTACCGTATCATTGTTTATTAATTCTTCTAATTCTTTTGTTCGTGTTCTGGCATCGGTACTTCTTCCCTTTTCACTAGTTCGAACATGCTCTGTTTCTATAACCTCATATCCTCTTTTCCTTAGTTGTTCCTTACCATAATCCAATCTTACAAAATCAGTATCTTTCTTATTACCATCTGAGGGTGCAGTAACTCCGATAGCACTACCTTTCTTAATGTATTCGGGATAAATCATAATGTGTTTCTTTCCTTTCTGATATGTTTTGTTTTATATTTTTAAACTGTCAAAATGGATATTTCACTTACCTACAGGCATGCTTATCCGCTTCGGAAGTGGGTGCTTGCCTGATAAGGTTAAAATATGTGAAATTTATAAATTAAATATATTATAGGATATTACATTTAAAGTGTATTCTAAAGATAAATCCTATATTCCCCTTTACTTTACTTTAATTCTGCATTGCTAAATATTTTTTCATACATATTTTTTCATATGATAGATTCTGGAATTATTGGACTTTTATTATTATCTGACAAAATATCTGCAATTCTTGATAAAGCACCAATTTGTATATTATCTATAGTCTATATCCTGCAAATCTTTTATAGTAGTAGTATATCATATGGAATTTTTTAGGGCAATCTTATGTACAAAAAAGAAGCCCTATACCTCATTTTATAGGATATCGGGCTATATAAATAATCGTTTTAGTTTTAATAATTTTTCAAATATATTGCAGCCTGCTGCCGTTAACTTTCATGGATAATTTTATACATTAATTTCTCCTTCAAATACCGTTACGGCAGGTCCAGTCATGAATATGGTATGCTTATCCTTGTCATATCTTACTTTAAGTACTCCGCCTAATAATCTTACCCATACCTCATCCTCCGTTAATCCGTTTAAGATACAAGCGTAAACACTGGCACAGGCTCCTGTTCCACAGGCTAATGTTTCACCAGAGCCTCTCTCCCAAACTCGCATATCTATTGTATGTCTATCTATAACATGAATAAATTCGGTATTTGTTCTTTCCGGAAACAGGATATGATTTTCAAATAGTGGGCCTATTTTTTCAATCTCAATAGTTTTTGTATCATCAACAAACACAATCGCATGGGGATTACCCATAGAAACACATGTCATTTTGTATGAAATTCCATCAACCGTTATAGGCATAGCAACTATCTGGTCTTGGTCTGAAACCACAGGAATTAATTTAGGATCGGTAATTGGTGTTCCCATATCTACCGTAACTTCTGTCACATGGTCACCTTCTACTTCTAAATCCAGATTTTTTATACCTGCACCGGTTTCTATTGTTATTTTACTTTTATCTGTTAAACCATAATCATAGACATATTTTGCAACGCAGCGTATACCATTGCCACACATTTGTGAGCTGGAACCGTCTGCATTGTACATATCCATCATAAAATCTGCTTTATCAGAAGGTTTAATTAAAATAAGACCATCCGAGCCAATTCCAAAGTGCCTGTCACTAACCTTGATAGCTATTTGGGATGCATCATCTACCTTTTCCCTGAAACAATTAACATATACATAATCATTTCCACAGCCTTGCATTTTGGTAAATTTCATGAGTACCTCCTATCTTTAAAATCGCTTTTATAAATATCAAATGTTAACCCTTTAATTACTTCAACTTGTGTATTGCACTTATGTAGGTTTTGGTTATTTCTTTACACTGAATAATTGATTTTTTTACTTCACTCATCTAATTTTTGGAGCTTTTCAAATTGTTATGTCTAAATAGTAACCATATTATTCCACATGTGCAAGCAGGTTTTATCGCAAAATTCCCTATATTATAGCAAATTTAAAATCATTTCCGCCATTTCAACCATGTTGATTCCACTATCCATACTATTTTTTTGAATATATCGATACGCTTCTTCTTCTGTCATATTATTTCTTACCATAAGCACTTGCTTCGCTTTATTAATAATAGCATTTTCTCCTTCTGATCTTACTTTCAGCTTTTCCTTTTTATTGTGTCTTGTATAGCTATAGGTCATCATTTGCAAGGTATTTAACAAATCGTGAATCTTTAAAGGCATACTCAGACAAACAATATTATTATCAGTACCTTCTGTTAGCTTATTAGGAGAAGCGATTAAGAGCATTTTAAACCCTTTGGGAAGGCAGTTATTTAACTGGCTAAAATGCATATCGGAAAATCGATATCCGGATATTACGATACCTCCATCTAATTCATCTGCGATTCCAATTACTTGAGCTCCTGTAGTGCAAGTAGCATTTACTTCAAATCCATTTCTAATGAGAGAATTTTTTATAATTTTTGCATCATCTATTTTGGGAAATGCAACTATAATACTTAGCACATCTGATTACCTCCCTCACTAATTCTTCCAATTGTCTTCGTTCTATTAAATACGATATAGGTATTGATCGATTTCCCACTGAGATACTTGCATAATGTATTGATTCCATTCTTCTTGCTTTGCTTGGATGTACTTGGTAAAAGTATGAGTGCCCAATACATTCTTAGCAAATTCACATTGCTCTAAAGCTATAATTGCCTCCTTTAAGTTAGCAGGAAGATACTTAATATTGTACTGTTGCAGTTCTTCTTTTGTCATAGCCGCAATATTTTTGTCAACACTTTCTGGAGGAGTAAGTTTGTTCTTTATACCATCTAAACCTGCTGCTAAACAAACTGCCAATGCCAGATATGGGTTTGCAGCTGGATCCGGACTTCTTAATTCCACTCTGGTGCTATTTCCTCTGCCTGATGGGATTCGAATCAAAGGGCTTCTGCTGGCAGCAGACCAGGCAACATATACCGGTGCTTCATAACCTGGTACCAGTCTCTTATAAGAGTTTACAATTGGATTCGTAATGGCAGTAATTCCATCCATATGTTTCAGTAATCCGGCTATAAAATAATAAGCATCTTCACTTAAACCTATTTTTCCTTTCGGATTATCAAAAATATTTTTTCCATCTTTCTGAATAGACATATTAATGTGCATACCGGAACCATTGATTCCATACTTTGGTTTTGGCATAAAAGTAGCATGTAACCCATGTCTCTTTGCAATGGTTCTGACCACCAGTT
>CALDJN010000220.1 GCA_937901695.1 uncultured Anaerocolumna sp. | reverse complement strand
TATTAATTTTCTAATTCATATTAATTTTCTAATTCATATTAATTTTCTAATTCATTCAATTTTCTAATTCATATTAATTTTCTAATTTATATCAATTTTTTTAATTTATATCAATTTTCTAATTCATATCAATATTGGAAGTTCAAAAAAAGAATCAATATAATAATCTGCAGTTTCTTTCTTAGCTTTCGTATCCTTAATAGAATATTCATCATGGACAGCACATACTTTTGCTCCTGCATTCTTTCCTGCCATTACACCGGGAATCACATCTTCAAAAACTAAGCAATATTCCGGTTTGACACCTAAATCTTCCGCAACTAACAGATATATCTCTGGTGAAGGTTTTCCCTTTTCTACTTCACAAGCAGTACGAATAGATTCAAAATAAGACTCTACCCCTAATTTTTGAACAATTAGATTAACAAGTTCTCTGGAATTGCTGGTTGCGATACCTGCCTTAATATTATTGGCTTTTAAATATTGTAACAACTCTAAGGCTCCCTCTTTCAAAGGAACTTCATTAGAATATTTATACCAAGCCATTTGATTCCACTCTTCTTTAATATTATCTAAGGATTGCTTTAGCTGAAAACGTTCTTTAAAATATTCTGCTGTTTCGGAAAAACTCATTCCTTCAATATTCTCTTGTAAATCATGAGGATACTCAACTCCATATTTATTTAAGAATTCCACATCGATATCTTTCCACATCCACATGGAATCTACTAGGGTACCATCTAAATCAAATAAAACCGCTTTAATATCTTCAAACATTTATCCACCTTTTTAACCTTTATTTTTAAGAGAATTAATTTCCCCTTGGGTAAGCCTTCTATATTCTCCAGGAAGAAGAGTTTCGTCTAATCTTAAATTTCCCATACTCAGCCGTTTTAAATATATAACTTCTTTTCCTACTGCCATAAACATTCGTTTTACCTGATGAAATTTACCTTCGAAAATTGTCACTTCAATTTCTGATATTTCGTCATATTTTATTATATTCAGTTTTGCCGGTAATGTTGTAAATTCATCATTAATTCTTATTCCTTTTTCAAATGCAAGAATATCTTCTTGTGTTACACAGCCCTTAACTTTGGCATAATATACTTTTCCAATATGCTTTCTGGGAGAAAGAAGCTGATGAGATAAGTCTCCATCATTGGTAATTAATAATAAACCTTCCGTATCTTTATCCAAGCGGCCAACGGGAAAAATATCCTTATTTTTTCCTTCTTTAATTAACTCTACAACTGTTGTGGATTGATTATCTGTGGTTGCAGATACTACTCCAGCTGGTTTATTTAACATATAATAGACAAATTCCTCATACTGTAATAATTTATTATCAAATAGTACTTGAACATTCGTTGTATTTATCTTTATATCCGGTTCTTTTACAACTTGTCCATCTACTTGTACTCTTCCTTTTCTGATATAAGTTTTTACTTCACTTCTTGTACCAACACCCATGGCAGTAAGATATTTATCTAAACGAACTGTATCGCCCATTCATCTTGTATCCTTTCAATAACCTTTATGTTGCTTTTTGCCTTAATAAATATATAATATTTTTTTTACAGTTCAGCCTGTGACATCCCAAATGAAGCGGGGTGGTCTGAACTTACATCCATCTCCAACCAGGAAGATATTTGTTTTTCAAAGTCTGACCAGTAAGTTTTCCCCATCCAAGAGGATAGCCATCAACACATATAAGCTGCCAGCCATCTTTATAATCACCAGCTACATCAATAGTTTCACATTTCAGATATTTTATGGTATCCGGATTATCTGCTGATAAATTGATGGTATTATTATACTCACCTATTTTAAGTGCACTTGCCAAAGCCTGACTTGGCTCAAAACGATTTTTCTTCATCTCTCCAAGGAACAATCCAGGTCTCATAATTCTCAAACCTTTTAGGCTGGGAAGTTCTTTAGGATATAAATATAACTTGTCCTCACGGATGTTTAACTGATTTGAATCCCATTCTATACCTAAACTATTTATAAAATCTTCTGCTTCTCCTGATAAGCTGCCATGATTTAATTTACCAATTTCATAATCTGCTTCATTAGAAGTGGACTTTTCAAGAAGGGTGATAAAATGTCCTTCTCCGTGAATCCTATGAGGCCATAAGCGAATACAATTTTTTAATTCTTCCGGTCCATCTACCCATTCCGGTCTGCCGAATGAAAATCCCTCATAGGATACTTCTTCTTTACTCTGCTTATATTCTATTGGATTTAAAACGTGGAATTCCGGGCAGTTTTCTAATAAATACTTAATAGTTCCCTCATTCTCCTCAGGGGAAAAGGTGCAAGTTGAATATAACATTTTACCCCCTGGTTTTAACATCTTTGCCCCAAGAAGTATGATTTCTTTTTGTAATTTATTATAATAGTCCACCCCATACTGTTCCCAGTTTTTCATAATAGAAGGGCTCTTTCGAAACATACCTTCTCCAGAACAAGGTGCATCTACCAGTATTTT
This sequence comes from uncultured Anaerocolumna sp., assembly GCA_937901695.1. GTDB lineage: Bacteria > Bacillota > Clostridia > Lachnospirales > Lachnospiraceae > Anaerocolumna. Next base: position 6,529 of record CALDJN010000220.1, on the reverse strand, counting down.
ATCAAAATAGCCTTCAAAATAATTAGCTAGTTTGGCAGGTGCCTCACTAATAACAACTCCATTACGGACACCGAATAATTCAATATTCTTAAGTAGGGCTTTTGCTCTGGAATTACTAATATCATTTGCTACTAAAAGACCCTCTCCTTTTAATTTTGCTGCCAGTTCCGTACTTTTACCACCGGGAGCGGCACACAAATCTAATACCTTGTCTCCAGGTTCAACCGGAAGTAAATTGGCTGGTGTCATTGCACTAGGTTCCTGAATATAATATAAGCCAGCATGATAATAGGGATGTCTTGCTGGTTGGTCATTTCCGTTATAGTAATAGCCGTTCTCAATCCAAGGTATTCTTGTAATTTCGAAGGGACAAATGTTTTCAAATTCTTTTGGTGTTAATTTTAATGTGTTTACACGAAGTCCACTGTAATGTTTTTGGTCATAAGAATGAACAAAATCTGTATATTCATCCTTTAGTAAACCTTTCATACGCTCTTCAAAAAGCTTAGGTAATATCATAAAATCTCCTTAATCCTATAAGCTGTCATTCTGAGCCAAGGGCGAAGAATCTTAGTAAATTCCGTTAACTAGATTCTTCGCCTAAATTCAATAAAACTGAATTTAGGCTCAGAATGACATTTCTTTTCTATTTATCTTAAATCATCGTGAATTGTCTCAATTTATCCCAAATTATCTTAATCCATCCTAAACTATCTTAATCATCTTAATTTATCTTAATTTATATTTATCTATCTTAATCTATCTTACTTAATCTATCTTAAGCTATCTTAAGCTTTGAGCCCGGTATCCTTCTGATATCACGTCTAGTTCCTTACTAAAACGTTCTAATTGTTCTAAATCTCCGGTTTCATAAATCTTATAAAATTCATCTTGAATCTTAATAACTTCTCGCTTATTTGCTACTTTATATAAATTCTGTATATTGGTTAATATATCCGATACAGTATTTGCTTTTATCTTAAATGAGTTTTGGGCATCCATAATTTCACCACGAATCTGTGACATCTCGGCATCCAATGCAATTATAGCATTAGCTGCTCCGGAAAGTCTGCTTCGAATATGCTCCGGCATATTATGTTTATACTTGTATTGAAGGGAATGTTCAATCGTTGCCCAAAAGTTCATAGCTAAGGTACGTATCTGAATCTCTGCTTGTATTCGTTTTGTACCTGTAAGGGTTTCAACATTATAATAAACTATTAAATGATAGCTTCTGTACCCACTGGATTTCATATTAGTAATGTAATCTTTTTCACTTTTTATATCCATATCTGTTCTTTTTCTAATGATTTCTACTACTTTATTAATATCTTCCACAAATTGACAGATAATACGAATACCTGCTATATCTTCAATTTCTTCTTCAATATTATCTAAAGGAATGTTTTTTTTCTGCGATTTTTCTAAGATGCTGGATATGGTTTTAACTCTTCCATTTACTTGTTCAATTGGTGAATAATCACCCATTTTACGATATTCATCAATAACATGATTGAACTTAACTACCAATTCATCAACTGCTAAAACATAGGGATCTAATATTTCTCTCCATAACTGAATCTCCATACAATTTCTCTCCTGTCCCCATTTAATATTTCTGCCAAAGTTCTTCTGTACTTTGCTTTATGAATAACTCCTTAAAGCCAGAAAAAGCTAAATTCTATATAACTAGTTCTTCTGTACAATGCTTCATACATAACTTATGGATGAATTTTATTTTATAAAAATAAAGAATCTATTTACTGGGTTCATTATAACACATTCCTAATATTTTGTGGAAATTTTTTTACAGATATATATATGATTTTAGTGTCAAAAGTCTGAATTTAGTTTATCAAATGAATAGTACTGCATATATATGCAGTACCATTCATAATTTAATTAGTTGAAAACTTTTGCCGGGCTAATCATATATTATATTAATAGAATATCCTTATGAAATTTATAAATAAAATATATCCTTATTGTGAATGAAAATATTTAAGAATGTAATAAGGATTAACACTAAGTTCACCAAAAGGCGTATCTACGTATATTCCCAAATGCAGGTGTATATCAAACATACCTGTTGTTCCCTCTGGACCATAACCCGTATCCCCCATTAAGCCAAGTAATTGACCCGCTTTTATTTTGTTTCCTTTTTTAATGCCAGTTGCATAGGACTCAAGATGGGCATAATAAAAATAAGCGCCTGAAGGAGCACGTATTCCTATTCGATAACCGCCCTTTTCCAGCCACCCTATCTTTTCAACCACTCCATCCGTCATACTGATAATGGGATATAGACCACTTATATTATATTCTGGCATAAGATCTGTACCTTCATGTTTTCTGGCTCCCCCGTAATTTCGAACAGCATACCAGGAATCATCAAAGGACACATAAGATTCTCCATTTTCTTTTTGCGGAACTGGGAAATATTCCACATCATTTAGAATTGTATAATAATATTTCTTTAATTCCTGATATGTATTATTTTGTGCTAATTTATTTCCCAGTTTTTTTAGGTTACTTTTCTTTATATTCTTTTTTCCCGTTAAATCATAGTCATTTACCAACATAGTTATGGTTAAGTCCTCTACATTAGCTATATCCTTTTTCACTTTCTTTATCCAAGAAGCTGGAAGTTTCATTTTACGAAAATCTTCGTACTGAATACTTGTACTATTTATACGATTGACATACATGTGTAATCCAATGTGATTCAGATGGAATCTAATCTTCTATTCAATCGTATAAATAGTACAAGTATTCAGTAAATAACCAACATATAGGATAATGATGATTAAAAGAATACTATAGAAATAAAACGGTTTCTTTTCTGCTGGTATATTCGATTTTCTCATATGCACCTTCTATAAATACGGCTTCTTTTTATTATATGTACATATGGGGTAGATATGAATCTTTATTCTTTGTCCAAAAATGATATTAAAAATGGATTTGCTTATTATTGCAAGAAATCTAGAACTTTGCGTACCTAATGCATATTTTATTTCCAGGCTCTAATATGGTCACCTGTAATCTCGGTCTTGTTCACATATTGTGTAGAACCGGTGACAAACAGCCTATAACTACAGGGTAATACTACGGGAAAAGACGTGGCAAGCTTTACTTCTGCTTTCAGTGTGGTGTTGGCAGGCACCTTCATTTGAATCCAATCTGCCCAAGTGCCGCTAAGGTCGGAAGTAATGAGAGGGTTTCCATGCTCATCGGTAATGGTAAGATCAAAGTTATTTGTAAGTAAGGTATCCGCCACGTTGGAATTGGCTACAAGGATGGTCACCAGTTGATCCTGATTGGAGGTGAAGGTGTATGTATCCGTCCTGTCAAAAGCGGTTGCAGTTCCTTCCACCATAAAGGAGGTATCGTTGTCAGCCATGGATTTCGCAAAGCTCTCAGTATAGTTTTCATACAGCTCATAAGTTCTTTGTGTTGTCTTTGCTTCATCAAACCACATAGTCACATTCCTTGCCACATTGCTTCCAGCTATGTACTGACCGCTGGAATTTCTACGATAACCATGGGCACCAACAGGACCCAAGGGTCCAAGGGGACCTAAGGCGCCAAGTTGACTGATGGGGCCAAGAGAAGTCCAGAGTCCCAAAGCTCTGGTTTGAACCGCAAAATCATTGGTGTCAAAGATAGGCGAATCATAATAGGCAGAACCAAGAGGGCCATTCTCTCCAAGAGGGTCTCCCGGACCTAATGGTCCTTCAATACCATCTGACCAATCTGACCAATCCATCCAGCCGCTAATCCAATAAGAAGGATTCCACAAATTGGTACCCACTGGTCCCAATAGACCTAAAGGTCCCCAGGGGCCAAGAGGTCCATAACCAGTAAGAGGACCATTGAGTCCAAGATAAAAGGAGGCAGTACCGTAGGGAATCTTGCTGTTGTCAATAGGTGGGGTAATGGAGGTGACATTTCCATTCAACCCATTAACCAATGCTGCAGACGTATAATAAAGATGCCCCGAATTGTAATTCTCCTCCCATGTTTCAGCCGCAACGGCAAGGGGATTGCTAAAAGCTGCCACAATACACATACAAATTGCTAAAGCCATTGAAAATACACGTTTTCTCAATTTAAACATTCTCCTTATTCTTGTTATTTTTAAAAATACTATACCTTACATTATTCAGAAAATCAAGAACACTTTGTAATATTTAATCATATATTGCAATATCTTGTAATAATGGGGTAAGTTAACAAGACCAGTTATTAAACATTTATTTAGATTTAAGAAAGCTAAAGAGGGGTTCCTACAAAGGGAAGACATAGGTTTCCATTTGTGAAGAATCTTTTATTTTACACTCCCGAATATAAATTCATGAAGAACCTTAATATTTGCATCCAAATCTGGTATTAAGACAGCCATTTTTCTAGCATACCCTTCCTCGAATGTATTATCGGCCGGTATACGAAGGTCTTCAATCTCAGTTAATCCCATATTAACGGCAGCTCTTAAATAAGTATCAAATTCCTCCTTGGTTATGTCTGTTGAAATTAACGGCAGTATATCAAATAACAATAAAGATAATTCAGGTAAACTTTTAGACTTATATTTATCAAATAAAGCATTTAATACGACACGTTGTCTGGAAGTTCTTCCATAGTCGTTACTTTGATGATCTTTTGTTGATATATAACGAATTCTGCAATATCCTAAAGCCTGGTTACCATTTAGAGTTTGTGGACCTGCTACTACTTTTCGATATTGGGGTTTTGATATATAGTTAGTTGTATTTAAATAATGTGCCTCTGCTTCTGTAAGTGAGATATTCACACCACCTAATCTATCTATAATGGATTCAAAGTCTTCAAAACCAACTCTTACATAGCCATCCAGCTTTACATCAAAATTTAATTCAATGGTTTCATATAGTAAAGGGATTCCGCCTATTTCATAGGCTGCATTTAATTTATTATCCTTATTGCCAGGAATTTGAACAAATAAGTCTCTCATGAGTGAAGTTAATTTTAACTTCTTATCCTTGGTATTCATGGTTGCAATTATCATTAAGTCTGTACGTCCACGACCACCTCCAGAATCAATCGCCTCTTCACCTAATAATAATACATTAACGATGCCATCTTCATGTCTTGGTCCATCCTCCACATGGTCTGTATCCCAATTAACAGGAGTATCCGTAATCTGATTTTTTAGAGCTTCCTCAGATACATCATCCATGGTGGTTTGCTGCAAGGTTTCTGTTCCATCATCAAATTTCATACGTCCATACGCAACACCTATAGCTGTATTCCATAGAAAATCTCTGCCACCAGGAGTGATAATTAACAATACAAAAATAAGCACGAAGGTATCAACGGATGCTCCAACTATCTTAACCCACAAAGGTATTCTCCGTTTCCGATTCTCCTTGCCCTTATTATAGTCCAGTTCTTTCTGTATTTGCTTACCAATAGAAGTATTAATATCGCTTAAGATTTGTTCTTCCTCCTGTACTAGAGCAAGTTCTTCATCTAAGGGTTCTTTCATATCTACTACTTCATCAATCCACTGAGTCAAATCAAAATCTTCCTCTATATTTACTTCCTCTACTTTAAAGTCATCATCTGTGAATTTATCATAACTATCTTTCTTTTGCTCACTGTGAAAATCATCTTTATTCATTTCATAACTCCCATGATTTGATATAATTCAGTATTTATCAGGTAGTTCCAAATACTGCCATAAAGCATTATAGCATAATATTAACTTTATGTAAATAATTTGTAACTAATTATTCAGTTACAATAATTTTAAAGATAACACTATGCTAATATGAAGGTTAATACGATATGTTACCGGCTTTATCAAAAGTTACACCATAAGAAATATCAGTCATATACTTATAAAATTTTTGCATTTCTTTCGAATCTTCAATTAATAATGTTTTGCCATTCTCTGCTTTTGCAGGTAAAAGATTCACTTTAATATTTTCTTCTTGTAAAGTCACTTTTAATAAAGCTGTTTGCGGAATACTATTGTAAAACATAAAGTTGCCCAGACTATAAATAATAGGTTTATCTTTATAATACTCTATTCCCTGCAGCACATGAGGGTGGCTTCCAACAACTAAATCTGCACCTGCGTCTATGTATTGTTTTGCCATATTTCGTTGATATTCTTCAGGATGGTTCTTTCTTTCAATCCCCCAATGGACATATACAATAACATAATCACTTTGCTCCCTGGCAGCTTTAATTTCTGCTATAAGCGCAGTGGGATCATAAGTGGTAAATAAACCTGGCTTATTCTCTACTGCATTCCAGTCAGCAACAGGAATCACTCTGGAAGCACCTAATACGGCGATGGTTTTCCCACCTGTATCAAAATATTCGGTTTCCCGCGCTTCTTTTAAATTATTACCTGCGCCAACATATTGTATCTTTGCACCTTTTAATGTGCTAAAGGTATCCTGCAAAGCCTGGGTACCATAATCTAATATATGATTATTCCCTAAAGTCACCACATTAATCATCATATCATTAAAAATCT
>CALDJN010000219.1 GCA_937901695.1 uncultured Anaerocolumna sp. | reverse complement strand
GGTGCCTGCATAATACTGTATGCGTTTGTTAATTCTGTATCCTCTTCCGCATCAATTACGGTGTATGGAATTCCCGTTAAAAATTCTTTTGCTAATCTACAATTAGGGCAAGTTTTAGTGGTAAATAAATATAACCCGTCTTCCTGAGCAGCGCATACCTCTTCTTGTACGGAATACCTGGAATCTTCCGTTACCAAATTATTATTTACATTCACATTTAATTTAGAATGTTGTACATCATACAGCTTTCTATTCTTATATTCTTGTGATTTACCTTCATTCCAGTTTTGAACCGGACGATAATAACCGGTAATACGGCTGTAAACTTCCGCTTTCTCTCCACATTCCGGACAGGTAAAATGTTCACCTGTCAGATAGCCATGGTTTTTACAGATAGAATAGGTTGGTGATAATGTATAATAAGGAAGTTTGTAGTTTTCTGCAATGGTTCTAACCAGTTTGGCAGCTGCCTTCCAATCCGGTAATTTCTCACCTAAGAATGCATGGAAAACGGTTCCTGATGTATATAAAGTCTGAAGTTCATCCTGAACATCTAAGGCTTCAAATATATCTGCAGTATAACTAACAGGTAAATGAGAACTATTGGTGTAGTAAGGAGTGTCTCCTTCCTTTCCTGCAGTTTTAATATCCGGCCATTTCTTTCTATCGTGTTTTGCCAAACGATAGCTTGTAGATTCTGCAGGAGTTGCTTCCAGATTGTATAAATCCCCATATTCCTCCTGATAATCGGATAAACGTTCTCTCATATGATTTAGTACTTTTATTGAAAATGCCTGGGTTCTTGGATCTGTCATATCCCCACCTAACCAATTAGCATTGAGTCCTACTTCATTCATACCAACTAAGCCAATAGTAGAGAAGTGATTTTCAAATGTGCCTAAATAGCGTTTGGTATATGGATATAAACCTTCTTCTAATAATTTAGTAATTACTTTTCTCTTAACTTTTAAAGAACGAGCTGAAATATCCATCATGCGATTTAATCGCTTAAAGAAATCTTCTTCATCTTTTGCAAGATAAGCGATTCTTGGCATATTAATGGTTACAACACCCACAGAGCCTGTACTTTCTCCGGAGCCAAAGAAACCACCTGTTTTCTTACGAAGTTCTCTTAAGTCTAATCTTAATCTGCAGCACATGGAACGAACATCACTTGGTTCCATATCACTATTTATATAATTGGAGAAGTATGGAGTACCATACTTAGAGGTCA
>CALDJN010000218.1 GCA_937901695.1 uncultured Anaerocolumna sp. | reverse complement strand
TGGAGTTCAGACGTGTGCTCTTCCGATCTATTAAAGAAATTAAAAATGCTACGAAGTAACTTTATTTAATTTCTTTAATACCTGAATCGGTAATTTGGATGTGACCTTCTTTAAGAAGACGTCCGATTCCACGTTTGAAAGCATTTTTACTTAGATTGAATTCGGCTTTAATTACCTCAGAATCTGTTTTATCATGGTATGGTAAAAAGCCTCCAGCTTCTTGCAGCTTCTTAAAAATCATTTCTGCGTCTGCATCCATTTGAACATAAGCTTTCTCACGAAGGCTCAAATCTAATTTACCATCTTCTTTTACGTTGATTATTCTTGCTTCTACGCTATCATTTACCTTTAATGGGCGGTATAATTCTTTCGTCGGTATTAGACCACAGTAGCGATTATCAACAGCTACAAAGGCTCCAAATGCATCTATGATTTCATAAACAATACCCATGACACGGTCGTCTTTCTTGTAAGGTGAATTTGTGTCAAGGTAATCGTATACTTTCATAGTTGCACATAGACGATCACTTTTATCAATGTAGAGGGCAACTAAGATATCTTCCCCCATATGGACTCTTGCCGTCTGTTCTTTAAAGGGAAGCAATAAATCTTTTGCCAGTCCCCAATCTAGGAAGGCACCTATGGATGTGACTTCTTTTACTCTTAATAATGCTGTTTTTCCTAGTGTTAATTCAGGGATGGTTGTTGTTGCTATTATTCTGTCCTCGGAATCTTTGTATATGAATACTTTGATTTCCTCGTCTATCTTAATATTCATTGGTACCTGATTTTTTGGTAAGAGTACTTTGTTTTCACTGTTTGCAGTTTCGCCTAGATACACTCCAAAATCAGTAGTTTTAACAACCTGCAGGGTTTGAACCTCTCCTAATTTTATCATAAAGCCTCCTATTGTATCATTTTATTTAATATGTTTATATTGATTGGATTGATAATGGAATAAACATTACTTCCTACTGTGTAAATTCTATAATAGTATATGGCTTGTCCTCTATGTTAGAAAGTACTATTGTGCATTTATCATTATCTTTTGAAATATAAGGAACTATAATATCACCAAGGACAGCAGACATTTTATATTCTGCACGCATTTGCCTAATCTGAAAGCCAAGAGGTAAAAATTCCTCTGCCATCTTAATATATTGCCCATTGTTTACATGATTATTAGAGTCGATATTGGAGCGGATGACAGGGAAGCGGGTTAATTTGGTGAGATTCTTAGGTTTACCAATTTTACGCGGGGCATAATCCATGTTATATTTCTCTTCAGCTGAGTAGCCAGGAACCTCTTCTGCACTAACTTTAACTGGATAGTATGTTTCCGAATCAAGATATACCCATACTGAATTAGCAACAGCTGCAACTTCCTTATTAGAATCTTGAATCATAAAATTACGATATCCATACATACTTTTAAAATCATAAGCCCAGGTTGAGGCTGTTATTTCTTCACCTAAAGCAGGATAACGATTAATAATAATCTGCCAGGAATTTAATAACCATACACGTTTCTTTTCAGCCAGGCAATTTAAACCTAAACCAACGTCTTCTAACTGAAACATACTACAATCTTGAAAATAATTTATAATAGAGGTTAAATCCATTTTTCTATTCTTATCAACCTCGCTATAACGAACGCGACTTTTGAAACTATACATTGCTTTCTCCTTTTGTTATTTACCATTTATTATATCATTATTCTAAATTATTTGAAATATTTTTTAAATTAAGAATTTATGTTAATTTGATAAAATTAATGAAATTCTTATCTGCATAGTATATAATTAGAATATCATATCAAAATAATAGGAGTATTAATATATTTGAAAGGATGGTTTTGGCTGGATTCAAGATGTACTTAATGCAGTTTAGTGAGTTGGATTTTTATTGGATTTTGATATATCTTGAATATAAGAATTGTACAGTTTAAAATGAATTTAAAAAATAGGAGTAAATCAATGAATAAAGTGAGAATAATCAATAGAGTGTTTTTAGTGACGGTATTACTTTCTATAGTAGGGTCTTATATAAATTTATGGGTTCTTGACTATACGGATAATTATTTTGCAGTATTAATGATTTCACAAGTAATTTTAGTTCTGCCTTCGGCAATATACTTGATATCTAGTAAAACCAGCATTGGGAAAGCTATCAGATTTAAGAAAATAAAAGTGTCTAACATAATTTTGATTATACTTTTTGCTTATTTAATTTCACCTTTAATGTCTTTTATCAATGCTATATCAATGCTATTTGTAACAAACAATACGGCTGGTTTTATGGAAAATATCCTTGGAAATAATGGATTTATCATAAGTTTATTACTTATTGCTTTTGTACCATGTGTGTTAGAAGAGACCGTTTATCGTGGAATATTTTATAACGAATATAGAAAAGTTAGTCCTATAAAAGGTATTATATTAAGTGCATTTCTTTTTGGTATCATGCATATGAATTTTAATCAATTTTCTTATGCATTTGCTATGGGTATCATATTTGCACTTCTGATAGAAGCTACGGATTCGATTCTATCGACTATGATAGTGCACTTTCTTATTAATGGGACCTCAGTATTAATTATGTATCTATATCCAAAGCTGGTACAAATATTTGAAAAGGTTTATGGTCCTTCTTATTTTAATTCTTCAGAAACTTTAGACAGTATACAAGCAAGTTTGCCTTTGGACTTTAGTTCTGTCATACTGACTTATGGATTGCCTGCAATAGTTGGAACTATTTTAGCATTCATTGTTTATCGTGCAATTGCAAAGAATTCCGGAAGATGGGACTTTATAAAAGGAATATTTAGAAAAGACGGCAATGTGAATCTAACCCCTTGGGATGATACAGAAGATGCGCTAGGTTATCGAGGATATAATGGTAATGCTGATTATAATGGATATAATCAAATGGGTAATTACAATTATGTGGATGATGTCTGGAACAACTTCAATGGCGAATATGGTGATAGGAATATGGAAGGAAACGAACCACCTTATCAACGAAAACAACGATTAATAACAATTAGCCTATTAATTGGTATTGTTATATGTATAGCGCTCATGATTTCAAATGAAATATTAAGTCAGATGCCAAATCCAGCCGTAGACGAGATAAATAAAACTATAACGATTCATTTGAATCATTTCCTTTCATAAAGGGGCTGTTGTAAAACTGTCATTTTGAGCCCAAAGGGCGAAGAATCCCCATGCCAACCTGTCACTCTGTGAGTTCAATTTAGCTTTGTCAACCTGTCACTCTGTGAGTTCAATTTAGCTTTGTCAACCTGTCATTCTGAGCCCAAAGGGCGAAGAATCCCATTTTAATGTGAGATTCTTCGCCCTTTGGGCTCAGAATGACAGTTTTTATTTTGCAACAGCTTCGTAATAGAAGAAAGTATTACAATTTAATATCAATACTTTGACCTACGTTAGGATTAACGGACTGCTCCAACATCTTTATCATGTTATCAGCGGAGACATCTGCCGTATCCAAACTATTTTTTAGTACTGCAATACTAACGTTGGTCATTAACTGAGACTGGCTAAGTGCCATTGACGTTAATGCAACATCCATGAGTACACCTCCTCTTTTGTGCTTATGAGCAAGCAGCGCAGCGGATAAACTTGCCACAGGGCAGTAACTTGCCACAGGCAGTAACTTGCCACAGGCAGTAACTTGCCACAGGCAGTAACTTGCCACAGGAAAAACTTGTCATAGGCAGTAACTTGCCACAGGCAGTAACTTGCCATAGGCAGTAACTTGCCATAGGCAAGAAGGGAATATCCACTTTGACGTGAAAACAACATACAACAAAGAATTACCGAATAAGATTGTTACTGATTGTTATAATATGTTATAATACATTATAATATATTTTTAATAATAGGAAAATACTTTTTTAGTCCTAGAAAATAAAAATTAAAAGAACCTATCGTAAAACAAAGTGAAAAAGATTGGAGGATATAAATTATGAGTAAAGTTTATGATTTAATTATTGTAGGATCCGGTCCGGCTGGTTTGGCAGCGGCGATTTATGCAGGAAGAGCAGAGCTAGATACAATAATTATTGAGAAAGCCCCTATGAGTGGCGGACAAATTATTAATACTTATGAGGTAGATAATTATCCCGGAATTCCAGGCATAAGTGGATTTGATTTGGGAACTAAGTTTAGGGAGCATTGTGATCAGTTAAATATGAATTTCATCACTGGTGAAGT
>CALDJN010000217.1 GCA_937901695.1 uncultured Anaerocolumna sp. | reverse complement strand
TCCCTACACGACGCTCTTCCGATCTGTTAACCATTTTGTGGACGGTTGCTCCTTTTCTATCTTTACTATAACATTCTATCGCATAAATGTAAAGACTTTTATAAAAAAATGTCATTCTGGGGAGGGGAAGAATTCTCGAGATTCGGGATTCTTCGCGAATTCAACTTCGTTGAATCTTCGCTCAGAATGACAGCTTTTGGGGAGTGCCTTGGAAGGACACTTAGTTTTGTTTAACGGAAGAATTCGTGGCCGCCGTATTTGAATAGGAATTCTAGATTTCTATCAAACCAGGACATGCTGTTCTTGTCCGCTTTGGATCTTGCTGAGAAGTATAAAGCTCCTTGAGAGTAATCTTCTCCTGCCATCACTCTGTCCACTGCGGTAATGGTATCTTGTGAAATCTTAACTGACCAGTATCTTTTGTCTTTGATTGGTGAGAATTGATACGTTCTGCCATTGTTTTGGAATACAACTTCCTCCACAGTATTTGGAAAGTAATTATCATTTACCCGGTTTAGAATGACATTAGCTACAAGCATTCTGCCTTTTATGTCTTCTCCGGTAGCTTCTGCTTCTACAATTCGCTGTAATATTTCTTTATCCTTTTTAGATAACTTTACAACGTTTTTAGTTTTACTAGTTGCTTGGGTTTCTTTTGCTGCTTCCCCAGCTTTATTGGACTTGATATTTTTTGCGTTTAATTTTTCTGTTTGTTTTTTGCTCTTATCCATTTTTGTACTTTTATCAGTTGAACTGCTATCAACCTTGGCAGCTGCTCCTTCTTTGGAGTTTGCCTTTGTATTCTCTGAAGTACTTTCTATTGTGTTATCTAACATTAACCCCTTAGTAAATGGTTTTTTATATTCTTCATAATTATCAGTTAAATTTAATAGTATGAATGGATTGCTTCCCGTAATCTCCTTTGTAAGTCTTTCTACTATATCGGTTCGTACTATTGCTTCATTAGCTGTTTCTTCTTCTATTTCTTTGGCACTTGTAATTGTACTCCCTACAAATTGCATATCATAATTGCTTGCGCCATAGATATAGTCTGGACTAAGAATAAATAAGACCGTAGCCATCATATAAGCGATGACTGCCATACGATTCTTATGCTTGCCATTGTTACCTAAGAATATTTTTTTAAGTGATGGCATCTTAACCCTATGAAGAAACGAGTGTATATTTAGCATGCATACATCCTCTTTTCTTATTTTTTTAGCTTAAATGCATCTTGATAACATTTTATTTGTTTACCATTTTTTTCATATCTGTTTTAAGCTTTAACAATTATATCATCTCACTTAATGGTGTCAATAAGCTTTCGTTAACTTTGGAACATACTACATATTTCATTTACTATAGTTTTCCTCTTCATTGCACATCAGACAAATATAAGTGCTACAATAATAACTTTTTTAGTCATTTTCTCTAATCATATTTTAACAAATTGTTAACCATTTATTAAATATTTTACGCCACTTTTTTTCTTTTATTCATTTTTTAATAAGTTTTTTTCTTTTAAATTATGTAAAAGCCTGATTTAAACTGTTTTATCCTTGTTTTGCTTACATTTTCATTTAACAATTGTGTAATATTTATGTAATATTTACTTTGTGGCTCTTATAGCTCATATTGCTGAAAATGCCAGGGAAAAATGAGACTACTTCTAAAGTATATCCAGTTTATTATTTTCTATACATATAGAACAAAAAAATTTTCATACTATCCTGTTATTGACATTCCATCCAGAAACAGTTTAATATGGTAATAACCTATTACATAGGATTAGCAAACTTAGAATACGTTTATTTACATTAAGGAGGAGCACACTTTGGAACGGGTACCGGGTGTATACATTACCAAGAAGAAAAATGGAGATATCTATTACCGTGCTTCCATTACTCACAAATGCAAGCACATTAGTCTAGGCAGCTATTCTGCTTCCGATTTAGCCGGTCGGGCATACGACACAGCTGTAGAAATTCTTCGGGAGAATTGTTACAAAATTGATGATTATAAGAGCAGCTATGCTTTATCCTTTGATAAATGGGTTGTACTTATTAATCTTAGGGATAATGGTATTTATTTTAAAAATCCTATTTATCTAAAGAAAAATTATTTTATATATTATTATAATAAGAAAATACTTTTTAAATTTGATGTTGACGACTTATTCTATTATGCCGAGCATAAGATTATGCGAAGAGGCGGGCACCTGTTCGTATCCGATTATGGTATGCAGGTGAATATCCTCTCCCGCTATGGTATTAAGAATTTTGCAGTGCCAGGAAGAGATTATCGGTTTGTAAATGGTGATTCTAGTGATTATCGGTATGGCAATATTAAGATTATTAACCCTTATTATGGGGTTAGCAAGTCATTTGAAAGAGGATTACCAAGATATACGGCTAAGATACATATTAATGGAGATTATATAATAGGAAAATATTCTTCCGAGCAGGAAGCTGCTATCGCTTATAATAAGGCAGTTAATCTTTTGAAAAATAAAGGTTTCACGAAAGATTATCCGGTGAATTATATTGATGGTTTGGATGAGGTCAAGTATGCTCTTATATATAATAAGGTAAGAATATCAAGGAAACTTAGAGATTATACTATATTCCCTGCTTGAAAATGATTTAGCTTGATGATATGATTTTACATCATAATAACATAATAGAACGAAAGAAAGGATTAAATAAGACTATGGTTATGGATTTTAAACTTATATTAGGAGCATTGGTTATAATAATATTATTTGGTCTATGTGTTGCTTTTATACTAAATAAGATATTAAACAATAATAGGAATAGTGGAAAGCCTGGTGATTCGGGCGGAGCTTTCAAAGATAATTCCGATGGAGTTTTCAAAGAGGATTTGGATAAAACTTCGAATGAGAATTCTGTTAGAGGCTTTAAAGGTAACTTTGGTGATGACTTGAGTGATAATTTTGGTGGTAACTTTGGCGATAACTTGAGTGATAATTTTGGTGGTAACTTTGGCGATAACTTTGATAATAACTTTGATAATAATTTGGACGATAACTTTGATAATAACTCGGTCGATAACTTTGATAATAATTTGTATGATGACTTTGATGATGATTCAAAAGAGAATGGCGGTATATCCAACTTACTCCAAGATAGCTCAATTGATGATTCCAATGATTCCTCCCAAGATGGTTCAATTGATGATTCCAACGATTCCCCCCAAGATGGCGCAATTGGCGATTCCAACGATTCCCCCCAAGATGCCTCAATTGATGATTCCAACGATTCCTCTCCAATTAAAGTTACGAAAGCTCTTACCATATACTCAGGTAATACCGATCGTATTAAAGTGAAATCCACAGAGGGGAAACCGGAGAATATCACTTATACTTCAGAAGACCCTTCTATTGCAGAAGTGGTTAATGGTATCATAATTGCCAATCGAGAAGGTACCACAACCATTCATACTTCATTTTCACTAAATGGTGAAGATATGTCTTTCCATACTTCTATTACTGTACTGGCTGGAACCATATCTGTCTGGCCAACTAAAATTACCTTAATGGAAGGTACTGGGGCTAAAATAAGAACCAAAGTCAAAAGAGGCGTGTTAAGCGGAGTTTCTTACTCATCCAGTAATCTGGATGTTGCAACTGTAGTTAATGATGGTGTATATGGTGTCGTAACAGGAATTTCCCAAGGAGAAGCTACTATTATAATAATAGCAGATGTATCCGGTACAAAGACTGTGAAAGAGGTACCCATTACAGTTTCAGCTTTTAAAGCAGATGCATTTCCTATTCATAACCCTGTAAATGCAAATGATTTTACGGAAGAAGATGACTGGCAGGGAAGCCGTGTTTACTTTGGTGTATTTGAACAGGATAACAAGATTAGTAATGGTAAAGAGCCTATATTATGGAGAGTTCTTGAAGTTACGGAAGATTCAGCCCTTCTATTATCAGAATACGGTTTAATCTGCAAGAATATCCATGAAACATTTGACGATTTTACATGGGAAACTTGCTCCTTACGTAATTGGTTAAATACCACCTTCTTAGATATAGCATTTACCAACCTGGAAAGAAGAGCCATCCTAAACAGTAATATCAAAACTCTGGACAGTAATTATTGGGGTACCGAAGGTGGAAATGATACTATAGATAAAGCATTCATACTAACCATACAGGATGTTATGAATCCAGCTTACGGCTTTCAAAAAGACATGAAGGCTTCCAAAACCAGAATGTTACAATGCACTACCTTCGCTCGTAAAAATGGTGGTTATATGAATAAAGCCAACGGAAATACTTGCTGGTGGCTTCGCTCACCTGCTTTCCATAACAAATATGCTTCTTACGTATTTACAACCGGCGCTATTACGGCAACTTACTTTGTAGGCAGGCGTTATGATGCCATAAGACCTGCAATCCGCGTTGATTTATCAGCTATAGATATTAAGATGCCGCAAGAAACCGGGGAGAATGTATATCCTCATATTAATGTAAGGGAATATTAGAGTGAGGGAATATTCGGATGAGGGAGTATTCGGGTGAGGGAGTATTCGGTAAAGTAATTTTAATATAATTTTGGAGACTGTCATTCTGAACGCAGTGAAGCTTTTGTCATTCTGAACGAAGTGAAGAATCTCTATTAACAGTGTGGAGATTCTTCACTTCGTTCAGAATGACGGTTTAGGAGGGAATTCTTCACTGCATTCAGAATGATGGTTTAGGGGGGATTCTTCACTTCGTTCAGAATGACATTTTTAAATATAACTATTACTTATAACTATCCTGTACTTATAAGTAATTTTAAAAGTAAATATAATACTACACATTTTTTTCATAACATGATATAATACATTCATATTAATTCTTCTTCCATTTTTCATAGTTTCTAAAAGAGCCACCGAAGTAATTGAGTAAGTATAACTTACATGACTACTTGATGGCTCTTTTTTGTTCTATTTATACCTTATATCTTACTTATACTTTATACCTTACTTGTATTTTATATCTTGCTTATATTTTACATCTTATTTATACTTTACATCTTACTTATACCTTAATCTTACTTATACTCTATGTCTTACTTACGCTCTATATCTTACTTATACTTTACGCCTTCCTTATACCCTATATCTTACTTATACCTTACTTCTTATTCATCCTTCCATGCCCCATCTTCCTGCCTTTTCTTCTCCCGCGTTTTTCTTTCAAAGGATTTAATAATCTGGATGAAAAATATATAAATATCAGCGACAATACTCCTTGTACTGCTACACTAATAAAAAACCAGTTATTTTCAATCCATTGTGAGGAAGTACCAAATTTTCTTAGAAACTGTACAAATCTTGAC
Organism: uncultured Anaerocolumna sp.; assembly: GCA_937901695.1. Lineage (GTDB taxonomy): Bacteria > Bacillota > Clostridia > Lachnospirales > Lachnospiraceae > Anaerocolumna. The sequence goes on along the minus strand of CALDJN010000217.1, from coordinate 4,683 downwards.
CCCGTGCCTATCTGCCCTTCAATCACGGCAAAACAGGTTACGGCAGGATTAATTAAGTAGATTAATACCCAATATCCTGCTTTAGGTGATTGATATAGGTAATCTGATTGGTTAACTAAGTTAGCAGCATTCATATTTTTTAATATTACTATAGCGGTCAGTATGAAGAAAGTTCCCAACACAAGGAACAGCAATGCACCATAGGTGGATACCGTAGCTACAGTGGTTTTCTTAAATAAGCAGGAGAAAAATATTCCGATACTTCCTACATATATGGCTGTAATTATGATTAACGCCATAAATTCAAGCATATCTACGAAAGTAACTCCTCCTATGGAGAATACCAGTGATAAAATTGGCAAACTGGATAGTGCCAATAGAATCATAATGCTGATGGAGGAAGCTAATTTCCCTAGTATGATCTGCATAGGTGATAGCTTAGTAGTTAGAAGGATGTCTAAAGTTTGTTTTTCTCTTTCTCCTGATATGGAACCTGCTGTCAATGCAGGTACCGTAAATAATACTAAGCCGAATTCTACCGCTGCTATAATAGCGTAAAGTTCTAGAACTGCTGTATAATTAATGGTTCCGCCGTATCTGCTGCCATATTCAAAGGTTGCATAGAAAGCAAATAACCCGAACAATGCCAACAGCCCATTATATCCTAATATAATTAGAGCAGTTTTAATGGTACGGACACCGATTTTTAATTCTTTTTTATATACTGGGTTGATTTTCATCTTTTAGCTATCCAGGATACCCCGTTCTATTTTAGGTCGGGGAGGAATGGCGTACTTGCCATTTCTTATACTTGGCTTCTCCTTTCTGTATATAAATTAGCAAATAATTTATGATTTACTATATACACTAATGTTTTAGCATCTCAGATTCTTAAAAGCTGCTAGTCAAAGGGGATATTCCCACCTGCCTGCAGGCAAGTTTATCCGCTTACGCAACTTGTTTATAGCCTTTATTCTTCATTAGATTCTCCATCAGTATGATCTGTAATCTGGATAAATAAGGATTCCAAGTTGCTTTCTTCTCTTGAGAAGTAAGATACGTAAGCTCCATTTTTAATCATGTCAGCCAGTAACATAGCTTCCTCTTCTTCATTTCCCTTAAATAATATAGATACACTATTATCTTTAATGGTTACGTTTTCAACAAGCCTATTCTTCTTTAGAACTTCGATGCCATTTTCCTGACCTTCGGTAAACCGCATAACTAACGGACTTGCGGTTCCTCGGGTTGCCATTATTTCCTCTACGGTGCCTGACACCATCATCTTTCCATTCTCGATAATGCCAATGTTGGTACACATTTGAGACAATTCAGGCAGGATATGGGAGCTGATTAAAATGGTTTTTCCTCTTTTGTTCAGTTCTTTGATAATTTCTTTCATATCATATCTGGCTCTGGGATCCAGACCGGAAGCAGGTTCATCCAGGATTAGGAACTCTGGATTATGAATTAAGCTTCTGGCAAGGCATAATCTTTGCTTCATTCCTCTGGATAAGCTATCTACGTAGGTATCCGCCTTATCGGTTAAACCGACTAGGTCTATCAGTTCTAACCCAAGTTTTCTAGCCTTTTCTCCCTCTATTCCATAGATGGAAGCATAGAACTCCATATATTCCATAGCTTTTAGGTTATCATATACTCCAAAGAAGTCTGGCATATAGCCGATTTTTTCTTTGAATTCTTTTATATGGGTTTGCTGCTCTATGCCATCCAAATAGACTTGACCTGAGTCAGGTTTTAATAATCCTGCTACGATTTTCATAGTGGTTGTCTTACCTGCTCCGTTTGGACCGACGAAACCAAATATTTGACCTTTGCCTATGGTAAGATTTAAATTATCCAATGCGGTGAATTTACCGTAAGTTTTTGACAAGTTCTTAATCTGTAACATGGTCCGCCTCCTTCCAGTAGGAAATCTCGGGTAGTATTACTTGGTATTCATTTGGAGGCATTCCGGATTCATACCGGATGGTGATTTTATTCTCATCTGTAATATAGGGGCTTACATCATCTAAACTTCCATGGTTTCCTGTAGTAAATACCAAGTCATAGGTCCCGGTTCTGTAATTTAGAAAATAGATATTTCCACTAAAATTACTGGAGTATTCTTTACTTACCACTTGATTTCGGTTACTTAAAAATGAGAAGGATAGAATCTTATCTTCTGGTGGCAGCTGATATTCTATGGTCTTCATTCCATTTTCAAGGAATTTGTAATTGTAATAATTATCCTGATTTAACTTATCTATCTCTTCGAAAGGTTCAATGGAAGGTACAAATGTCTTACTTCCTTTGGTATGATTTACATCAAATGGAACTTGAATTGCTGTTGTTCCATAAGTATTCATCTTACCGGATAATTCACCAACTAAGCCTTGATTTATATCTTCCTGTATAAAACCTATAAGAAAGTTTTCTTTGGAATGCCCTTGCATATTGGGCTCTAACAGGTATTGCAATATATTGCTCCGACGATTCACATCTGCTGTGTTATCCTCTATTTTATTCGTTCCACCTGCGATACGGTTTATAATCGTAGTGGCATATAAATCATCTCTGGATATGATAATTTGTGATTCTTTATCTTTAATATTAACGGTTTCACCCTTTTTTAAGGTTCCAATGTTAATTATGAATCCATCACATTTCACTAGGGCATTGGTAATATCAAATGAAAATCCATTGGTTACGGTTCCATAGACTTCACCTCCTACATAATGAATATCAAGGGTTATTTTATCCTCCATCGGATAATGATTTTTTGAATAATAGTATACCGGAGTAAATGCTGCATTACGGTTTACTTCCAAGGTTGTTTTTTTATTTCCATAATTTATAGCTGACTGATATCTGGCAAGGTCTGGCTGAAAGTTATTTGGACGATTCTGGGCATATTTACTATTGCTATTACTTAGCTGAATGACTTGATATTTGCTATCAATGTCTACTTTGTATTTGTTATTATAAGGTGCCGTTAAGGCAAGATAAACATTTTCCTGGGCAATATTTTCTTCTTCAAAGGAGAGTAATTCCACGTATCCTGCATAAGGTTTGCTAATACGTGTATCGGAGCCAACCAAGTACACTATAGCCGTAAATAGGATAGCAAAGGAAGGTACCAAAATCCAAGTTAGGCTTCTCCTATCCAGTTTCTTTAATACGATAAATAGTACAGGTCCGACTATGACAACGTAGATTGCCAATATAGCAATATATCTTCCCACTTTGGGAATATTTTCAGTGTCTACATAGGACATGCTGTTGTATATGTTATAATTTACATAATTTCCGTAGTATTCGTTATCTAACTGGTTACGTTTGGTACTGCTAATATTCTGCAAAATAGAATAGTACATGGCAATTCCAAAGGATTCTTGTTTCGGTTCCAGACCCATATCCAGATTAAATAATTGTACGTTGCCTAATCCATAGGGGCTGACTTCCATTAAGATGTGTTTGTCCTCTATTACCTTTGGCAATCCATCTTTTATGGACCCATGGATTATATTCTTATGGATAGGAAGAATCGTTAACTCATCCAGAATTTTCTGTACCCAGCTGGAAGGCGCCTTATTACCTGCTTCCTCCTTTGTAATAGCCTCTTGGGTTGATGCAGAATAGCTATTGTACATAGCTTTATTTTGCTTAACTGTTTCTGTCAATGCTTTCCTGGATTCATCGTATTGTATAATATCCCTTTTTAGATGCTCCAGCGTTTTCTTATTCATACCAAATGTCAGCTCATAGTTCTCAAGTTCTTCCTGATATTTTATAGAAAATACGTTTTGAAATTTTGCCAAGGTTTCTTTCGCATATTCTCCAGTTCCTAATACTAAGGTTCCTCCGTTGTATACCCATTGCTGGATTGCTTTAATTTGCAGGTCACTTAAACGGTTGGTATCAAATTGGTTTACGATAATTACATCTAGAAGATCAAGTCCAAGATAACTATCTGCCAAGTTATCTTCATTGAGGTAAAACACTTGTGAGCCTACTTGAACGGTATAATCTAACCCGGAAACATTATCACTTAAAAGACCTACATAGATGTCTTTTTGATAATTGCCAATCTTAATGGGGGCTTCCTTTTCTACTACTGATTTTCCATCATCATCTAACAAATTAACCTGTAATATGCCGGTATCATCGGTTAGGGGGATGTTAACGGAGATATTCTTTGTTGTTTCCCCTTTCACTTTTACTTCTTTTCGATAGAGTACGTTATTCTCTAATTTAGGTGCTATTACTTGAAGCCATCCATGAAAGTCTTCGCCTTTGTTAGTAATGTCTGCGCGGACGTTCATATACCTTCCGTATTTGGCATACTGATTGTAACCATAATCAATGGTCATAGATATATCACCAGAATAAGCGGACAGTTGATTTTCGGTTTTATTCTGGAATTTACCTGTCACTTTTATGGATAAGCCCATAAAGGTAGCCAGGATGATACCTAAGGTGATTACAATCCATATAAACTTTTTTTTATGCCAATAATCTTTCATAGATTTTCCTTTCTTTATAGCTATCAATTTGGGTCATTATTCGTTTGGGTCATTATTGGGCGGGGTTATTCGTTGTTCGTGTTGTTCGCCGGTGGGGTCATTCGTCAGCGGCGGTGTCATTCGTCGGCGGCGGGGTCCATTCATCGGCGATGGTGTC
>CALDJN010000216.1 GCA_937901695.1 uncultured Anaerocolumna sp. | reverse complement strand
TACCTTTTTGGAACTTTCTCAATTTAACTTGTACTATTTATATTCTAACACCATTGATTTAATTAAAATAAATGATTCTGATATAGAAAAAATAATTATTTCAGATATACAAGTAGAGAAATTAATTATGAAAAGATCTATTTGTTATAACTTAATATTAAACGAAGTGATGTCTGATAATTATTTTGTTTTTAAAGATTTAAATGTAGGAAACATTGAATTTACAAATACATTTGTTAAGGGGGAAAGAGTATTTGAAAGTGATTATAAATTTACATCCCCTACAAATTTAACATATTATGATAAACTTAAGAAAGATTTACAAGAACTTTCTAATTTTGATGATAGTCCACAGTCAAGAGGATTTGCTTTTGAAAAATATTTGCAAAATTTATTTGAAATTAACGAACTTCAGTCCCGTGGTAGTTTTAAAATAGAAGGTGAGCAAATAGATGGAAGTTTTGTTCTACGTGATGAAGTTTATTTGTTAGAAGCCAAATGGACTAATAAGCCTATAGATAAGAGCGAACTTGTAATTTTCAATGAAAAAGTTTCTTCAAAATCAGGATTTACACGTGGGTTGTTTATTAGTTACTCTGGGTATTCTAAAGAGGCTTTAAATACATTGAATTCTGGTAGGACAGTTAATATTGTATTAATGACGGTAAAGGAATTAGAAATGATATTATCTAAAAAGGTGGATTTTAAAGAATTTATTTGGGCTAAAGTTCGTGCTTTAGCAGAAGAAGGAGACTTTAATAAGTTGATAATAACTTAAAGTGAATTGTTGAAAAAGGAATCAGTAGAAATGTTTTACAATATGAAAAAGTTTACCTATAAAAATTTGAGAAGCTAGCTTATTTGTAATAAATATTATAAAAAAAATATAGATATTATTATTGATACATTTTTTAAAGTATAATAGAAACTATTAAACATATTTTAGAACTGATTAGAGACGATGCTATATCTTTTGAAATACCTGTTCTTGCTACCTATTTTTGTCCAGAAACACACGGAAAATTTTGTCCATGATATGCCGAATATTGTTTCCAAAACGTGCTGGGGCAAGCCCCAGGGGTTTAACGCACATGTTTTCCAAGGAGAGTAATAAAAAGAGTAATACATGGATTTTAATTTCCATCATATCACTCTCCCCGCAAAACCTCATATGCTGCTCGGGTCGCTCCCCAGCGTTGCCCTATCCTTCATATGAGTAAAAGCAGCAACTTAATTTATCCATTTAAAATTTGACTGACTTCTCTTACTGCTGTAGCAATTGTAATTGCATCTTGATTATTGATAATTCTTGATAGGCGTTCTGTATTCCAAAATAAATCTGTGTAGTCTGCAAGTTCACATCCTACATTCCAGTTAGGCACACATACATAATTTCCATATGCATGGGAACCAAATATTACATGATAAAAACAACCTCTTGCTGTAACTTCCATTTCGTAATTTCCTTTAGAACCTCTGATATTGTTAATTTTCCCTGGCCATGTAATTTTACGTTTACCAGAAGAATTTATACATTTAAATTCCATGCGCTAACCTTCCTTTTCTATGAAAACTCACATTCAATGATGAGCTTTATGGCATGATCATCAATGATTCGTTTTTTAGATTGGCTGCCATAAAGCAGTGCACTGGTGCAAACTTTATCTATTAACCTTACTGTACCTGATGTAAAACGATAAATTTCATCTAAAGCGGCATCTGTAAATATTTCTCTGTCACAACCTACCGTTTTGAGTTGATGTCTGATATAACTGCCAGTCTTAGCTCTATCAAAATGGTTAATTTTACTTTGTACATCAATTCTTTGACGGATGGCCGCATATGACTGAAGCTGCAGTTTTTCCCACAATTCTGATTGACCAGCCAATATTAATCCCATAGGACTTACTGAATCAAGTTTAACGTTTAATAGAAATCTAATCTCTTCTAACATTTCCTTATTCATAAGGTGACATTCATCACATACACAAATCAGATGAATATTATGTACACCTTTCATAATTTCTATTTCACGGTGCAGCTGACGCTTAGCCTCGCCCCTGTGATAATTAGCTTCGAAACCAAGCTGTTCTAAAATCTGCCTGTAAAAGTTTCTTGGTGTCAATTTGGAATCCGATACATACAAGAATTTGTAACGCTTTGTGTCAAGTTCTCCTTTGAATTTTCTTAACAGTGTCGTTTTTCCGGTTCCGCAATCACCGGTAACTACAGCGAATAGTTGCCTTTCTGCTATATATTTTAGCCTCATCAATATTTCTTCTGTTTCATCTGTTACGTATAAGGACTCTATTGGTAAACCTCTGATAAATGGCGTTTTAGACAACTCATAAAACACTTCATACATCGCTGCCACCAACCTTATCAGTGTTAAGTATTCCTTTAAATGATAGTGCTGTTTTATGTATCTTCACTCTTTCACGATTTATTTTGGCTGCTGCATTTAACAATCTTGAATCTTCTGCTTCCTTTTTTGTAAGTTTCTCAGGAAGTGAGGGTTTTGTTCCGGAGTGACTTTGAATTTTTAACGGTATTGCATAACATGGTTCAAGTCCTTCGCATTCAATGGTTACCTTTGAAATGTCAGCAGCATCAAACACAACATCTACTGTCTTTCCAATCATATGAAGTCCCATTTCTACTTCATATTTCATTCCTTCAAAGTTTATACAGCCAGATTTATCAACCTTTCTTTTTTCGCAGGAAAGAAATGCACCTGCAATTTCTTTAGACGGAATCATCTTTAATTCCTTTGAATCACCATAATATACCTCGTGTGGTGTTTTTCCTTCTAATGCAGAATGTTCTCTGTGAAGATAGCATTCTTCCATCCATACATCGTATAAACTATTTAATTCATCTAATGTTTTGGGTTTTGCAAGCATTGCTTCTCTTAAAAAAGAATCTACGGTTTGATTATATTTTTCTACCTTACCTTTCGAGCTTGCAGCATATGGACGGCAATAAAGAAGCCGTATACCAAGCTTTCCGCATGCTCTTTGCATCCAATTTGTCCTGTATTGCTTTCCATTGTCAAAGTACACAATCTTGTACAATTTTTTGATCTAATGTAGGGTAAAACTCTGAGTGAAGGATAAACCTTGTGCAATCGTCAATAAAGCAAACCATATATGTGGGTTTTCCATCAATGTATATTCCATATTTAATATCTGATTGCCATAGATAATTTCTCCACGGTTTTTGAAATCGTCTTGCGCCTGTGGTGCTTTCTGTATAGGTACGCATTTGGCGGCTTGAATAACCTCTGTATGTTAGCTGATCCTGCAAAGTGCTTCTTTTTATTACCCCAGGTTCAACTATGTTTTCCCATTCAAGAATTTTAATAATATCATTAATGCTTCTTTTTGGCACTTCTCTTCTTAAAGCTATTGCCTCTTGAATTACTTCTTCAGGTATTATGGAGTTCCCTCCACGTCCTGCACTTTTTGGTTTTAGTCCTTCAAAACCTTGTTCTTCATAAAGCTGCACATATCTTCGCATGGTTCTTTCACTAAGACCTGTTTGAAGGCATAGTTCTTCCTTTGTTTGCTGGTGTTTCTCTTTATCCATAGTTTTATCCAGCAAAGGTGTAATTAATTTTAATCTGTTAGCTGCGATTTCTTCGCTTCGCCTCTTATCCACGTTAAATTAAAATGTCCTCCCTAATTCTAAGTTAAGACCATTTTAACGGATAAAGTTTTCTAAGAAAATGCAGAACGGGTATGTACCCATCTATTTGAATTTACGATTATTCGGACAAGTCTCTTCAGCCAGACGTCTGGTTTATTTTTTCTTATCTTTAGTGGTTGGAGCAGTGAAATTTCGTTTTGTAATTCCATGTAATTCACTTGTAGAACTTTTATAGCTTCTAATGTAGTTTCAAAGTATTCTTCTAATAGGTAAAACCATATTTTTTAGCTTCTAATTGTGGAAAATTCACATGCCTCTTCATTAGCTCCGCATATGCTTTTCTCAATTGCTTCTGATGAATATCTTTTATATGGAACTATCTCACTTGGGAGCTCATGATGTATACGGTTGCAGTGCTCACACCTCAATCGTCTGATTACCAATATCTTCTTAGTTCCATCATCTTCTATTATTCCTCTTTTTCGACTACCTATTACATTTAATAAATGTTCACAGATTGGGCAAATTGAATTTTCCCTACTCCTTATTAAAAAAAACCAGGTTTACTCTTGTCATCTACCCAATAATTGTGTATAATTACCATAGTTGTTGGGGGCATCCTCGGTGGCTGTGCGCTAACACAGTTATCATTAAGGGGATGCTTTTCCTTTCCTTTTTATGGTCATTATACTCGTCTATTCACGGACATGCAAGTCCGGTAGCTTTTGGATAAATTTTGGCGGTAGAAACAATATTGTTCAGATAGTCCGCAAGCTGATAGAAAAGATTACAGTACATGACGAGAAAGTCACTGTTGCCTTTAAATCTGGGCTGGAGATTGATGTGAAGATATAAAGTAAATTAAAAGCAGAAGATGCATCCTTCCTTTATTGGTAGGGTGCATTTTTGTATATGCCTTAAAAAAATTAAAATAAAAACGCACTAATTAGTGCATAAATCTTGACAAATGGCATATAATAAAGTATCATTGTATTACAAAGAGGT
>CALDJN010000215.1 GCA_937901695.1 uncultured Anaerocolumna sp. | reverse complement strand
AATTCAACTTCGTAGAATTTTTGCTCAGAATGACATGTTTTCATAGCAGTGACAACTGTACAAAGCGTCCTACTGCAATAACTATAACTTAAATATCAATGTTGCAATATTAAAGTAAATTATAATAGAAAATGTATCTACAATGGTTGTGATTATTGGTGCAGCCATAATTGCCGGATCTAATTTGCACTTTTTAGCTATAATCGGCAATAAGCCCCCTACCATTTTAGCCATAATGATAGTTCCAACCAAAGAAAAAGATACAACAGAAGCTAATTTTATATCTTTATATTGTAATAAGATTCGTAATCCATTTGCGACAGCCAATGTTATACCGACTATCACAGAAACTCGAAACTCTTTCCAAATAATCTTAAGAGTATCAGAAAAATGCAATTCGTCAACTGCCAAGCCACGTATTATCAGTGTAGAACTTTGAGAACCACAATTTCCGCCGGTATCCATTAACATAGGAATAAAGGAAACAAGCAATGGAATTACAGCAAAAGCATTTTCATACTTGCTAATAATGGAACCGGTAATAGTTGCAGAAAACATTAAAATTAAAAGCCATAGAATTCTGTGCTTTGCATGTTTCCAAACAGATGTTTTCAGATATGGCTCATCATTTGCCGTCATAGCAGCCATCTTCTGCATATCTTCTGTTGTTTCATCTGTCAAAACATCAATAGCATCATCAAATGTTACTATACCAACGATACAACCTTCAGAATCAACTACAGGAATAGCCAGCAAACCATATTTACGGAACAAATTTGCTGCAGTTTCCCTGTCATCAGTTGTTTTAATAGATACATAGTTATCCTTCATTAGACTTTCAATAAGTGTCTCGCTATCACTAATCATTAGGTCTTTTGCTGAAACAATACCCAGCAATTTGTGCTTTTCAACTACATAACATGTATAAACAGTCTCACTATCAATTCCAACTTTTCGGATTTTATCCAGTGCCTGTCTAACAGTCATAGTGGGGTGCAGTTCTATAAATTCTACCGTCATAATGCTTCCGGCACTATCTTCAGAGTATTGGAGCAAATAATTAATATCCGCACGTGTTTCACTGTCAACATTTTCAAGTAGTTGTGTTACTACATTAGCAGGCATATCGCTTAAAAAATCAACCGCATCGTCTGCATACATTGAGTTGAAAATAGTTTTAATATCCTGTTTGCTCAGTGTTTTGATTAATGTTTGACGAAGGTCATTTTCCATATAGGAAAAAACCTCTGCTGCTTTTTCTTTATCAAGTATTCGAAAAACAATTACAAGTTTTTCTTCATCAAGTTCAGAAAGCAGACTTGCAAGGTCAACAGGGTTATATTTTGAAAGTTCCTCATGTATTAGTTTGAGTTTATTTTCTTCAAGTAGTGTAAGTAATATTTGCTTTGTCATTATTCTCCTCCTATTATAAACATTAAAATACTGCCATATTGATTCTAGATTGGTCACGACAGTAGAAATGCTTACAAAAAGAGACATTGCAAATCAGACCCTAACAATATCAGTAAGCATTAAACTATCATATCCAATTGTATTATTTTGTATACTTCGCCCAGGACTACTGTCCAAAATGCCCACCTCCATTAATGTTAGCAAAAATAAAAAATCCCATGCACGCTCAAATGATGCACGGGATAAATCCACGTATGTCAAAATAATCACCGTTTGAGCTTTAGCTTTATAAGGCAATGAAACTGCATTATGCTATACCTTCATTCGATATAACCTGTTCAACCTTCTCATGATGTCTCCATCACTCTGCGGCAGCAGTCCGTATCCTTATAGTAGCCTCACCTACCAGAATCCTATTTAATTTCGTACTTATTGTAACAGCAAAATAGTTGTTTGTCAAATAATACTATGAGAAAAATCTGTTAAAATGTTACAGGCTAAACTGTAACTTAATAAGTCAAAATCCTTGTACTATCTTAATTTTGTAGGACTTGTTTTTTCATAAGCCCCTAAGCCTGCCAATATAAATAGAAATAATGGTAACGTTTGTATCCACATAAGTGTAAGATCTACTAGCCCATGTACCATAGCTGCAGCTGATATGGCAAATATTAAAGAAGTAATCCAAGTCTTATCTTGACTTAAATGAGTTTTTATTAAAGTTATATAGTATTTTACAAAATACCACAGGAATAAAACGGTTCCTACAATTCCAAAATCCAATAATAATTCGAGGATAATATTATGAGAATGAGGTACCAGGAAACCAAGCTGTTGTTCAGTATCCGTATATAGAAAGGACATAAATCCATGTCCAAATAATGGCGCTTCCTTTATCTGTTTTATAGCAAAATCCCATATTTTAAAACGTATTTCTGTAGTAACCTCTGCCTGAGAAAGACGTGGTATAATATTAACATCAAGTACAATTATAACAAAGCTGGCAACAGTAGCCATTAATAGCCATATTGCAAGGAGGCGGTGCATATCCAATAGAAAAAGCAGCACAGCTACACCAAGAAAAATCTCTACCCACGCAAACATACTCTCACATAAGTACAAACTAATCACATTCATAAATGCAATAATATAATAAAACCACTTTTTACCTTGACGGGTAAGTACTTTATATGCACATATGATAATTACTATACTTATAATATTACCAAAGTAATTGGGATAAAAAAACATAGCAGAAGCACGATTGTCACCGTTACCCATCCCAAAGTATGGGAAAACAAATTTTTCAACTAATGCATAAACCGTTCCCATTAAACTTAATACGCAAATCATGGTTAAAACTCTTTCAAAAAGGTTTCTGGTCATAACACTACGCAAATACAAACCTAAAACAAATGCAAGGGTAAAACCAAAAGCTACGGCTAATCCAATCCAGTTTTTATAAATGGCTCCAACAAAAAAAGCAAAGGCACAAAACAATAATAAAACTTTTGAGCCTTCATGTATTAATATTAATTTTCTAGTCTGTCTTTTTAAAATAATATAGATTGCCAATGATATGAGAACAATTCCTGAAATAATATAAGGGAGAAATACTGCGGCTGCTATCAGTATTACAATTAAAGTTTCTGAAAATAAATTGTCTCTTTCTTGTTTTGAATTCATGTCTTCTATAATAAATTCCTCTTTTCACAAATTATGTAATAATAAATTTTCCGATACGCTTACATCTATTGATGTATTTATCTTATCCTATACCTGTATTATTTGATTTATTTACATGTCATGTACTTACATGTTTTGATGTATCTATATTTTTTAATATACTTGATTTACTTACATTTTTATATATAATTACATTCTTTGATATACTCACACTTTTTATTGATGCATTTACATTTCTTTACATATAACTCTTTTTATCAAAAATGATTGTACCATCTTCTGCGTAATGATGCCAGTTTCAAATACCTTTGCTGCTGCTTTCAATCCTTCACTATTCTTTATGAATAAACATTAAAAAAAGTCAAAAAAATAAGCAAAAAGTATTCAACTTACTATATTTTTTCCATTCGTAAGATATTTATTCTAAAATATATATAACTACTAAGCCCTGAACTTCAATATTTTCTATATCAATATATAATTTCTTAATAATATTTTAATAAATGCACAAAATTTTGTATGCATCAGCATTCATTATGCAACCTAACTTTTGCTTTTATTACCCAAATTATATTATTTTTATCATAGTTCAGCCTTTAGGATGCCACAAGCTAAACTGTAGCTTATTTTTTGTATAATGTTTATTTTAATATGTAATATCAAGTATGAAATTACTATAGCTACACATAATACCTATATATTTTCAAACATGATAGGAGAAATTTATAATGAGTACAATGAAAAAAATACCTTGTGAAAAGACAATTGATAGCACCCTTTGTTTATTATTAGAAGGGTATCCTTTTATACAAAACAGATGCTGTAAATATGAATCTGACATCTTTAAAACAAGATTATTCGGAAAGAAAGCCATATGTTTTACTGGTGAAGATGCCGCTAAAATTTTTTATAATAATAGCTATTTCAAAAGAAAAGGAGCCGCACCAAAAAGAGTACAAAAAACATTATTAGGACAACAGGGCGTTCAAGGCCTAGATGGAAAGGGACATGAAAATCGAAAAAAAATGTTTCTTTCAATTATGACTCCGGAAAATTTAAAAACTCTCATACATTACACCAGATTTCAATGGGAATATAATAGTATTCGTTGGAATAACAGAAGTATTGTTCTATTTGATGAAGCACAGATTTTATTATGCCAGGTAGCCTGCAGGTGGGCTGGCGTTCCTTTGGAATACTACGAAATAAAACACAGAGCCTTTGATCTTGGCAAAATGATTGATGGATTTGGAGCAGCTGGTCCAAGATACTGGCAGGGCTGCCTTGCCAGAAAGCGTTCCGAAGAATGGATTCGTCATATCATCATTCAAATTCGTACAGGTAAAATAAATCCCCAAAAAAATACAGCTGCTTATATCATAGCCTGGCATAAAGACCAGAATAATAAATTGTTAAGTCCCCAAATTGCAGCTGTAGAACTATTGAATATTCTAAGGCCAATTGTTGCTATCGCAACTTATATTACCTTTGGTGCTCTTGCCATGTTTAAACATCCTGAGTGCAGAACAAGATTGCAATTAAGAGATCCTGCTTATATCCAAATGTTTGTACAGGAAGTAAGGCGTTTCTATCCTTTTACACCTTTTGTAGGCGCTATCGTTAAAAATGACTTTGTATGGAATGAATATTGCTTTAAGAAAAATACTCTTGTATTATTAGATATTTATGGAATGAATCATGATTCAAGAATATGGCTATATCCTTATGATTTTAATCCAGAACGTTTTGCTTATTGGAAAGACACAAATTATATATTTATGCCTCAGGGGGGCGGAGATGTTCAAAATGGTCATAGATGTGCAGGTGAAATGGTTACCATAGAAGTCATGAAGGCAAGTCTTGACTTTATAGCCAATCATTTGTCTTACAAAGTACCAGTACAAAACTTAAGGTATCGCTTATGCAGAATCCCTACTCTTCCAAAAAGCAGATTTATTATAAGTCATGTTAAGA
>CALDJN010000214.1 GCA_937901695.1 uncultured Anaerocolumna sp. | reverse complement strand
TCTTTCATTAGTTCTACTGCCTTATATCCAGCTTCAATATCTACTCCAGCCTTCTTATAATCCATGGTATGTCCTCCTTTGGTTGCTTTCATTATCACTCTGCTTATTTGGTTTCTTTTATTAAAAGGTGTATTTCTACACTTATTGTAGCATAATAGCTATTATTTGTCTTAGGTTTGAATTTCATTATTTTCTTATGTTGTTTATAAGCTTTATTAATAATTTATAGTGTTGCATAAGTAATAAGAATAACTAGTTCTGATTTAGTAAATCTGTCATTGCTATGAAAGCATGTCATTCTGAGTAAAAATTCAACGGAGTGGAATTAGTGCAAAAAAAATCTGTCATTCTGAGCCGCAGGCGAAGAATCTCTCAACCTGTAAATGAGATTCTTCGCCTGCCGGCTCAGAATGACATCCCACGGAGTGTTTTTATGCAATAGGGCAATTGTTCTATTGCATAAAAAGGCATAGAGCGAATTGTCCCATTACATAAAAAGGCGAATTGTCCCATTACATAAAAAAGGCATAGAGCGAATTGTCCTATTACATAAAAAGGCAAATTGTCCTATTATATAAAAAAAGGCATAGGGCAAGAAATCTCTCGCCTTATGCTAAGTTTATACGTTGCCTTTTCTTCTACTTGTAAAAGTTGATTAATTCATCTCTTTCATATATGCTTCATAGCCTACTTTTTCTAACTTTTCCGCTTTAGCAACAACTCCATCTTTTAAACTTGCTGCATATGTTTTGATACGGCTTAATAAATCAGAATCCGATGTAGCAAGTATTTTAGCTGCCAAAAGTCCGGCATTAAGGCCTCCATTAATTGCTACTGTGGCTACAGGTATTCCGGATGGCATCTGAACTATGGAATAAAGGGAATCTACTCCCCCTAATGCCTTAGTCATAATTGGCACACCGATTACAGGCATTGGAAATATAGCTGCTGACATACCAGGTAAATGTGCCGCTCCACCTGCACCTGCTATAATAACCTTATAACCTTTTTCTTCTGCAGATTTTGCATAATCAAAAAATACATCCGGCATTCTATGTGCAGAAATAACAGTCATATCATATTCTACTTTTAATAAATCCAATATTTCTGCTGCCTTGCTCATGATTAGAAGATCCGAATCGCTCCCCATAATAATTCCTACTTTTGCTGCCATAATTACCTCACTTTCTTTTATCATGTGTAATTTATCTATTTACTATCTAAAGCACAACTACCTTTAAAAATTAGGTTTATAAGTATCACTACGATTTCACTTTCCATCAATACACATTAAAAATTACAAGGAATGGAAAGCTTCATTTAATTCTTCTGTTCCTGATAAGATAAACCTGCCATCTTTTATAATGGTTGTCTTTTCGCCATTCTTTTTATAGACACTAATTTCACCCAGTTCATCATAAGGAATGGTTATATCTGTATGGCAGTTAAAATATGCTTTTTCCATATCTGTTTTTCGAAGAATGGAGATTTCATTATCTTTAGCAACAATTTCTTTGCCGTCTGGATTATAAAGTTTCATTTCTTCGCTCATTTGATAGCAGGTATCACCTACTGCAAAATGAGGACCTGTTTTTTCAGCAATTAAAATTGGTAATTTGTCAGCTATTTGATAGGTTTGCGCCATTACATATGCTGTTGTGTTGGTTCCAATAGCAAATTCACCAAGAGGTAATGTTTCCTGATTGTGCA
Source organism: uncultured Anaerocolumna sp. (assembly GCA_937901695.1). Classification (GTDB taxonomy): domain Bacteria; phylum Bacillota; class Clostridia; order Lachnospirales; family Lachnospiraceae; genus Anaerocolumna. The sequence goes on along the minus strand of CALDJN010000214.1, from coordinate 4,254 downwards.
TAAGATTTTCTTTTATAAATCTCTTATTTTCTTCTTCTGAAGCAAAGTTTTTACATGTATAATCTGCAATCTTTCCATCTTTAAATTCCAGATACAAGTCTTTGTATTCTAATTCATTCAGATAAACCTTAGTTACATGAAGAATACCATCTGTCCCTGTAAGCTTTGGAGAAGTAAATACTTCACCTACCGGAATGTTCTGATCTGCGGTACAATTTTCAAAGATAGTTTCTTTCTCAGGGTTCTTTAATTCATACAGCATCACTTTTATATCCGTCTTATTATCTCCACTGCCTAATATTCTTACATATTCACCCTGATCTAACGCATCAATAATAGACTGCTGAATCTTTCTATAAGCATCATTATCCAAAGTATTCACTTTTACAGTTTCCGCAAATATTTCTTTAAACTTATCTCCTATCTCAGGGATTGGATAAGCTATGATGGTAAAACTTGTTTCTCCGCCTTTGATATATTCATTAGTAAGTAAATTAGAATCCCTATTATAACTTACAAATAATTTTTGCTGCCTCTTATCCAAACGGATTGCTTCTTCCTTATTCTCAGGCGAAAAATTCTTCTCACCAAATACTTCAATTAAAGCAGGTCCGGCATAAACAGCTGCTTCCACCTTGTATTTTTCATAAGCATTCCTTTGACCGGTAAGTTTTCTTTCGTTAAAATCCTTATCCAAATAAAGTCCATTATCATAACGATGGTCATAATCATATTGTCTATTGGGACCTGTAGAATGATATCCTATTTTTAAATGCTGTCTTTTACTTATGCTATTTACAGCCGCTCTATAGATAATAGGTTCCAATCCCATTTCTGAAAAATAATGAATGGCATAACGAACCATTCTTTCAAATCCAATATTATAACGAATAACCACTGCTTTCTTCTTGCTTAAGTCGATTTTTTGATTTTCAAAACCTCTTTTATAACCGTCTGTATAGGTAAATGCCATAGCTTTTACTTCATCTTCTGACATACTGTTTAGGAACTTTGCAATCTGTATTTCATTTTCATCAATATATTCACCAAATTGATATAAATATCGAAGGTCTGAAAGATCATTATTCATAATAATATCCTTAGCAAAAGTAAGTGAACTATCTAACAGCTCTCTTGTTCGGTATTCCACAAAATCCGGACAATAATCATGCATAAAGTCAGAGATTGTCCGCTTAACATCCTTATGAGTGAATTCTCCTTCTTCTTCAAAATAATTATAAACTTCAATAAATAATTCCATATAGATTGTTATAGGAACCAATCGGTATTCATAGCCATATACGATCATTCCTCTTATCTCAGTGTAGAGGAAGGATAGCAGTTTGCCATACCTTTTGCTTAATTTCTCAGTTGCATACTTAGGATTGGCATAGCTTGTTTCATAATTTTCTGCTAAAACATCTTCATATAACTCATGATTTAGTTTTTCCAATTCTTCCAAAGACATTTTGCTTAATTGATTATTTTCTACTAACAAAACAAGTTCCTTAATTTGAAGAATAAAAGAAGCCACTTGTCTAAAATAATCTAAGTAAGGCTCATTCACAGATTTCTCAACAGCAATTTCTTGTATTCGGTTCATAGACAAATGAAAGCGTTCCATAATTTCTTCATTTTCTTCTTTAAATAATTCTAAATATTTCATTAGATACCTCTTTTCTACGTTAATCCTTTTAGTTAAAACGGATATTCCCCTTGCTTATAGGCAATCCTTTCTGGCAAGCAAGTTTTGCTCATAGGCAAGTTCGTGTCTACCGGCTAGTTATCCGCTATCACTACTTGTTCATAACTTTACAAACTGATTCCAATAATATATAGAGTAAAGTATAAAATGGCACATATACCATTTACAATTAACCCTGCAACGGGAGCCGTGTAATATATCTCTTTTTCTTTACAGCTTTTGATTCCTAAATAAAATCCAACCAGAGATATGAAAAATAAAGCCATTCCAGCGAACCCTAGAAGCATACTTCCATTTCCCCTGGATAAGCTGGAAACATATGCAAGTGCTATAAATGATATGACGGACAGCAATCCCATACATAATGATATAATTCCCTTTATGGAGTGTAATCTATCCGTAAATATAACTGCTTCTTTTTTTCGCTTTAACATAATACCTCTATTCCGGTGCTTTAGCACCTTTTTAATAATGACAGCGATTTGTACTCCGGCACAAATTGCCGGTTGAAAAAACTTGCTTTTTTCAACTTATCTCCATATCAATGGTTACTAAATGATTTGTATATTTTATGGCATATAAAAAAGCAGAGATATCCCAGCATTCCGCCAATGGTATTCATTATAATATCATCCACATCAAATATTCCAACCTTAAAAAGTAATTGAATCAGTTCAACGGTCAAGCTAAATTCTAAACTTAATAAAGTAACATTCCAAAACTTTCTGTTTTGACTGCTTACAATGGGTAATATGAAGCCAAAAGGAGCAAAAGCAAAGATATTACCAAATATGTTAACTACAAAACTTTCCAATCCAATTTTTTCACGATAAGTGATAAATCTTCTTACTTCTTTAAATACTGTTAAATTATATCGATATTCACTGGAAATGATGGTTCTTCCATAACGCTCGCTAAAAAACAAAAAATAAGCTAACATAATAATATATAAGATAAAAAGCACTCGGCTTATTGTGACAATAGCAGTTTTCAATAACTTACTCCTTAATTCCACTCTATTTTGAAATTATTATAAAACAAATCGGGGAATACGTAAAGGGCTATTGGAAGAAAAACATAACCTTATTATCACTTCGCAGCATTTAGGCAGGAGCTTGAACCCCTGCCTAAGTCAAATATTAATTAGTTGTTTGATGGAATCATATATCGATTCAATATGGACAAGGTTCTATTTCCTGCAAGGTCCACAATTTTATTAGTCTCAGCAGGTAATAATTCCATAAACTTACTCATTTCCGGAGTAGATTTTAAAGTAATCAATATACTATTGTCATTAATAAATGTTGAAAGTACCAAATCCACATTATTTTGCATTACTTTAAAGCTTGGAGTTCCTGTTATTGTCTCATTGAAAACTAACATAATACCGGTTGGATAGTAGTAAGTAAAACTTACTAATTCCGGAGCTTTATTCTCTTTTAAAGTTATGGTAGCTTGGAATAAATTCATCTCTTCAAATGTATTGTTATATCCCTTCACTCCTGCAATACTTATTAGATAATTTTGTGTAGCTTGAATAGAGCCGGGCTGAACTTTTAGCTTAACAATGGCACTGTTAATGGAGTTGGTTAATTCTGCAGAAGTAATGGTTACACCTGGAATACTATAGTTACTTACTTTTTTAGCAGATACTTCATCTAATAGATTGTTAAATTGTATATTGATTATGCTGTTATCGTCTTTATCTTGCACGATAGAAACAGGAGCTGGCAGTGGCAATAGATTATTGTTGTTATGATGGTGGCCGTCATCATGGTCATAATCATCATCATAATCATAGTCATCATTACCATTGTAGTTATCATTAACAACTAGAATGGTTATGGTATGACGAATAGTACTCATTTTTGCAGACTCACTTGAAAGGGCTGCAACAGCGGTTAGTTGTACAACGCCTTCTTTTAATCCTTTTACAGTACCATCACTATATAGTCTGGCAACATTATCATTATCTATAAACCAGTAGGTATTATATTTAGAATTGCCTGGTGCCGTTTTTGCTTTAAATTTAAATCTTTCGCCTACCTCTAAAATGTGAAAACCTTGGTTATTTAAATCAGCATTATAAATATTTATACTGTCTGCTTTTGTATAAACTTTTACCTTGCAAGCTGGTGTTTCAGCGGTACCATTTTTGTAAGTAACTTTACATTTAATAAAGGTAGTTCCTTGTCTTTTTGCAGTAACAGTCGCTGTTTTCTTATCATTTACATTTACGATAGCAACTTTGCTGTTTTGGGTATACCAATAAACTTTCTTAACCTGGCTGCCGAGATTTTCTAAGGATACGGTAAATGTCTCACCTTCACCTAAGGTCATTTGTGTTATAGAAAAAGTTGGTTTCGGATTATACTTTTTCCTCTTTTTTGCTTCTGCTGTAGTACTATTAGCGAAAGAAAGCATGGGTAAAACCAACATGAAAGTCATCATAAGTACAATTCCTTTTAGGAAACGTTTCTTCATAATTCCTCCTTATTTCATTATAAACATATTCTATTTACAATTTATAGGGTACTACCAAGTGTTGT
>CALDJN010000213.1 GCA_937901695.1 uncultured Anaerocolumna sp. | reverse complement strand
GGTATAACATTTACTTCAATCTCCAGGGTATCCCCACCAACGCTTGTCCAGGCAAGACCTCTTACGATACCAATTTCATTTTTCTCATTTGCCATCTGATAAGTATACTTTTCTTTACCTAAATATTTTACCAGATTCTTCTCGGTAATTTTAACTTGTGATTTCTTATTGCTTACCAATTCCTTAGCAGCTTTTCTGCATATTTCACTTAATTTTCTTTCTAAATTACGAACCCCTGCCTCTCTTGTGTAACCAGATATGATACTTTTTAAGGCATGATCGGAAATGGTCAATTGTTTTTCTTTTAAACCATTCTTGTCCATAACTTTTCTAAGTAAATGTTCTTTTGCTATATGAAGTTTTTCATTTTCCGTATAGCTGGTAACTTCAATAAGCTCCATCCTATCTAATAATGGTCTTGGTATGGTTTGTACCGTATTGGCAGTAGCAATAAATAATACTTCGGATAAATCTACTGGTATTTCTACATAATGGTCAACGAACTTTTCGTTTTGTTCTCCATCAAGAACTTCTAAAAGTGCAGAGGAAGTATCTCCTTTATAATCACTGCTTACTTTGTCAATTTCATCTAATAAGTATAATGGATTCTTTACCCCGGCGTTTTTTAAACCGGACACGATTCTTCCCGGTAATGCACCTACATAAGTTCTTCTGTGACCACGAATCTCTGCTTCATCTCTGACACCACCAAGACTAATTCGAACATATTCTTTATTCAAAGCCTTTGCAACGGATTTGGCTATAGAGGTTTTACCGGTACCTGGTGGTCCCACTAAACAGATAATTGGGCTGTCACCTTTTTGGGTTAAAGTTCTAACAGAAAGGAATTCCAAGATTCTTTCTTTTACTTTTTCTAAGCCATAATGATCTTCATTAAGAATATCCTTTGCATGGTTAATATCCATATTGTCTTTGCTTGTTTTATCCCAGGGCAGGGATAGCAAAGTCTCTATATAGCCTCTTACTACAGCACTTTCTGGGGAATTGCTTGGCATATTCTTATAACGGTTAATTTCATTGATAATCTTTTCTTTAACCTCTTTTTTTGCCTCCAGCTTTTCTACAGCCTCCATAAAACTCTCAGCATCCGATATAGTATTGCTTTCTCCAAGCTCCTCACGAATGACTTTTAATTGTTCTCTTAGTATATAATCCTTTTGATTTTTATCTACTTTCTCTTTTACTTTTGCCTGTAAATCCCTCTTAATTCTAAGTATTTCGATTTCCTCTGAAATTATTACCATTAACTTTTCATATCTGTCTGCTAAATCTACAGCTTCAATTAATATCTGTTTTCCTTCTACATTTAGAGGTATATTTATGGCAATTAAATCAATCATTTCCTGAAGTCCTTTTGCATTCAGGATTTGCTTTACTACCTCTTTACCAATCCTTGTGTTCTCTATGGAGTAAAGCTCAAAGATATCCCTTAAGCCACGAATCATAGCTTCCTGTTCCAGATTGGATAATTTACCTTTTGTTTTATCTTCCAGCACTTCAATTTCACCTATTAAATAGGGTTTGTCTGCCTCCAGACTTTCTAATTTGGCTCTTTCTGTTCCTGAGACCAGAACTCTTAATATATCTCCGGGTAATTTAATCAACTGCTTTATCTGTGCTAATGTTCCAATTTCATATAAGTCCTTTTGCTCCGGTTCTTCTACGTCCGGATCTCGTTGGGTTAAAAGTAACACCATTTGGTTATTATCCATTGCACTTTCCACTGCTTCTATGGATTTAGGACGATTTATATCAAAATGAATTAACATACCCGGAAGTATTGCCATTCCTCTCAAGGCAACGATAGGAATTTTTCTATCATACTCACTCATGTTAACACCTTGCTTTCCATTTTAACCTCGAATTCAGCGCTTTGACGCCTTTTTAAAAATAGAGCTGCCTCAAAATGCCTCCTCTTTAATTCTACTTATTTCACAAATAAAAGTGAAACCTTTTATTTGCAAACTAAATGAAACAATAAAGGTATTTTAAGACAGCCTCATTTGATAGTCTTAAGCTATTTCATCATTACTCTTTTTTGATGTACGTTTTGTTAACTGCTTTCTCGGTGTATCGTCTTCCGCATTAATTAATGTAGGTTCACTATTACCTTCGGCAGCCTCTTTCGTAATAATACATTTTAAGATTTTAGTATCCGATGGTACCTTATACATAGTATCCATCATAACTGATTCCATAATAGCCCTTAATCCCCTTGCCCCTGTCTTTCTTTCAAGAGAACGTTTCGCAATGGTACGAATTGCTTCTTGATCGAATTCAAGTTCTACACCATCTAATTCAAACAATTTCTTATACTGCTTTACAATTGCATTCTTTGGTTCTGTCAAAATACGAACTAATGCTTCTTCATCTAACAAATCTAAAGCCACGCATACAGGAACACGTCCAACAAATTCAGGAATCAAGCCGAATTTCACAAAATCCTGTGGCATTGCTTGTCTAAATAACTCACCAACATTTTGTTTTCCTTTTTCAGTAATAGCAGCATTAAATCCAATGGATTTATTTCCGATTCTGGATTCAATGATTTTCTCTAAGCCATCAAATGCACCACCACAAATAAATAATATATTAGTAGTGTTAATTTGAATAAATTCTTGATGTGGATGTTTTCTTCCACCCTGAGGTGGTACAGAAGCTGTTGTACCTTCTAATATTTTAAGTAAAGCCTGCTGCACACCTTCACCGGAAACATCTCTGGTAATAGAGGTGTTTTCAGACTTTCTTGTAATTTTATCAATTTCATCTATATAAATGATACCAAATTCTGCTCTCTCAATATCATAATCCGCTGCCTGGATAAGCTTTAACAGAATATTTTCTACGTCCTCACCTACGTATCCAGCTTCTGTTAATGCAGTCGCATCGGCAATAGCAAATGGTACATTCAGTAGTTTTGCTAAAGTTTGTGCCAAAAAAGTTTTACCGGAACCGGTGGGTCCAACCATTAGAATATTACTTTTTTGTAGTTCTACATCCAAATCTTTTCCGGCAAGTACTCTCTTATAATGATTGTATACAGATACTGACAAAACCTTTTTAGCTTCTTCTTGTCCAATTACATATTGGTCAAGAAAGCTTTTAATTTCGGTTGGTTTTAATAAATTAATATCTGTACCCGTTGTTGTCTCGTCAAACTCTTCTTCAACGATTTCAGAACATATTTCAATACATTCATCGCAAATATAGACATTATTAGGACCAGCGATTAATTTTCTAACTTGATCCTGATTTTTATTACAGAATGAACATCTTAATTGTTTTCTATCATCCGTCTTGTTAGCCACTATTTTCACCTCACTTCATTCGTCTTCCCTCTAGGGTAAAAACATTCGGCTAAGCTTAATCTCTTGCAGCTTAGCCGAATGTCATTATCTGCTAATGATCACACTATCAATGATTCCATATTCTTTCGCTTCATCAGCTGACATATAGTGATCTCTTTCCGTATCAATTTCAATCACGTCTAGTGGCTTTCCTGTATTAGCAGCAAGAATCTCGTTTAATTTTTGTTTTGTCTTTAAAATATTTTCAGCAACAATCTTAATATCTGTTGCCTGTCCTTTTGCTCCGCCAGATGGCTGATGTATCATAATCTCAGCGTTTGGAAGAGCAAATCTCTTGCCTTTTGTACCACCTGCTAAAAGGAATGCTCCCATACTTGCAGCCATACCGATACAAATAGTTGAAACATCACACTTAATATATTTCATGGTATCATAAATTGCCATACCAGCAGTAACAGAACCACCTGGACTATTGATATATAGATTAATATCTTTACCTGGATCTTCTGATTCTAGGAACAATAACTGAGCTACAATAACACTTGCAGACACATCTGTTACTTCTTCACCTAAGAAAATAATTCTATCTTTTAATAATCTGGAATAGATATCGTAGGATCTTTCGCCCCTGCTTGTTTGTTCAATGACATATGGTACTAAACTCATAGAAATTCCTCCCTTACTAAAATTTTCTGGATATATTATTTTGCTTCTACATCAACTGCTGCTTCATAAACTACATCAACAGCCCTTTGTACAGCCATATCCAATGTGATTTGTTCTTTTTCTTTATCAGAAATTAATTCTTTTAATTTATCAACTTCCATTTTATAAGAAGCAGCCATATCGGCTATTTCTTTTTCTAATTCTTCATCAGAAATAACGATATTTTCAGCTTTTACAATAGCTTCTAATACCAATCTTGTATTAATACGCTCTAAAGCTTGTGGTTTCATTTCTTCTAATAACTTCTGAATATTCATTCCTGTGAATTGGAAATATTGTTCTATGGATAAACCTTGCATCTGAAGCCTTTGTGCAAATTCATCTGCCATTTGTTTTGTTTGTGTTTCAATCATCGCATCTGGAATTTCCATAGTTGCATTCTCAATAATCTTTTCAACAATAGCATCTTCTTTTGCTCTCTTAGCATCTTTTTCTTTGCCTTCTAAGATATGTTTCTTAATATCTTCTTTGTAATCAGCTAAAGTATCAAATTCAGAAACATCTTGTGCAAAATCATCATCTAATTCTGGTAATTCTTTTACTTTGATTTCTTTAATGGTAACTTTAAATAAAGCAGGTTTATTTGCTAATTCAGCAACATGATATTCTGCTGGGAATGTTACATTTACTTCTACTTCTTCGCCTATTTTCTTTCCGATTAATTGATCTTCAAAAGTATCAATAAAGGAATGAGAACCGATAGTTAAGGAATAATTATCACCTTTTCCGCCTTCAAATGGAGTACCGTCTATAAATCCTTCATAGTCGATAACAGTCATATCTCCATCTTGAACTGCTCTGTCATCTATAGTAATTGTTCTTGAATTTTGATCTCTTACCTTATTTAATTCTGCATTGATATCATCTTCTGTTACTTCAACCGGTTTTTTCTCTACTTCAATTCCCATGTATTGACCTAAAGTAACTTCAGGTTTTACAGCCACTTCAGCAGTAAAGATAAAGGATTTGCCTTTTTCAATCTGAACTACATCAATTTCTGGTCTGGATACGATATCTAATTTACTCTCATCTACTGCCTTCTCGTAAGCATCTGGTATAATAATATTTGCTGCATCTTCATAAAAGATACCTGCTCCATACATTTTTTCAATGATTACACGAGGTGCTTTTCCTTTACGGAAACCTTGAACGTTCATCTTACCTTTATTCTTCTGATAAGCTTTCTCTAATGCTGCTTCAAACTCCTCTGCAGTTGCTTCTATGGTAAGCTTAACCATATTCTTTTCCAAATTCTCTACTTGCAAACTCATTTATAATTTCCTCCTTAAATATGTGAAGCGTATCTCTCATACGATCCCTGTAATTTTAACGTCAATATAATCCACTATATATACAACATATCTTCTAATTATGACCAAGGTATTTTAAATCATAATTTATTATCCAAATTACTTGCAGATTAAAACTGACAATTCCCATTCTGAGTTTTGACATTAGTATATTATAACATAGGAATTCTGTAAATACCATAAAAACTTTTCTTCTTATTCTTAAGAATTTACTTAAGAATTTAAGGATTTATTATGTTACTACAGTTCAGCCTGTGATATTATGTTATTGGTAATCTTCTTTTATGTTATTTACCTATGATATGTCCCTGGGCACGTATTGTACTAACAACCATATCCACATATTTATGACACATTTCATCCGTCTTAGCTTCTACCATTACTCTAAGAACCGGCTCCGTTCCACTTTCTCTAACAAGAATTCTTCCATCGTTACCAAGTTCATTGGCTACCTTTTCAATAGCTTCCACTACCTTGGCATCTTCTTTTGCATCCTTC
>CALDJN010000212.1 GCA_937901695.1 uncultured Anaerocolumna sp. | reverse complement strand
CCTCAGACAACAAAATCCATACTTGAACTCTTAAAAAGGATTAATAATCACTATAGTTATTCCATAGTTTTCATTAATCCTTTTTAAGAGTTCAAGTATGGATTTTGTTGTCTGAGGGTCCAGGGCACTGGTAGCTTCATCACAAAGAAGTATCTTAGGATTATTCGCCAATGCCCTGGCGATAGCAACTCTTTGCTTTTGTCCTCCGGATAATTGGGATGGGTAAGCACCCACTTTTTCCTCCAATCCTACTATCTTAAGTAATTCTAAGGCTCTCTCTCTTGCTTCTTTCTTATTAACACCTGCAATGGATAAAGGGAAACAAATATTATCCAAAACATTTTTTTGCATAAGTAAATTAAAATGCTGGAATATCATAGATATGTCCATACGCTTATTTCGAAGTTCTTTCGCTGTTAACTTTGATAAGTCTTTTCCATCAACTAATACAGTTCCACTAGTAGGTTTTTCTAAAAAGTTTAGGCATCTTACTAGAGTACTTTTTCCAGCTCCCGACATTCCGATAATACCAAAGATATCTCCTTTATTAATGGATAAATTAATATCTTTTAGAGCTTCAACTTTGTTATTTTTATCTTCAAAAGTCTTTGTCAGATTTCTGACTTCAATGATTCCTTCCATTTCACACCTCACTTTTTGGTGCCAGGCACCATTTCCACCTAGCACTTTTTACCTTGGCACTTTTTGGTGCCTGGCACCGTTTCAAATTAAAATACCTTTTATATGGTGTCTGGCACCAAAATTGCCACAAAATTAAAAAGACAGATACCATTATGTACCTGTCTTTTATATTTTACTAAATATAATAAACAACATAATCAGGTATTATAACAAGCGCAATAATAAACCATATACATGCTTTCCCACATATGGTCACAGCACATCATCATATTAACATTGTAAGATTTGCTAACTTTGTATCCCATGCTTGTTTTCTCCTTACTTCATTCAGATATTAGACGTTTTATAAACGCCTCAACCCATTGACTTTGCTACGATTGAACTTAGTATATACCAATTCTACCTATTAGTAAAATATGAAAAAAATATGGTTTGATATAGTTTATAACTATACCAAACCATCATTTTTTATATTTTCTTTTAGCCTGCTTATGAAAATTTCTCCCAGTCTGCTTCGGACTGTATTCTTATGAGTAATCATTCCAACCCGTATTATTTCATCCACATCCAGAGGCAAAGATATAATATCTTTACCGTTTAATTCTTCACTAATAACTCCTGTAGATATGGTGTAACCGTTTAAACCAATGAGTAGGTTGAATAAGGTTGCCCTATCATTTACCATAATAGATTTTTTATGCTCTAGAGTACTTAATATCTCTTCGGTAAAATAGAATGAATTGTTCACTCCCTGGTCATATCGAAATACAGGAAAATCTTCTAAATCTTCTAAGGTAACACCTTTTCCGCCATTATAATTAGGGTCCTCCTTATATTTTTTTACCAAAGGATTTTTGGAACTTACAAATATATGGGGTTGAGCAATAAAAAGCAGTTCAAAGTCTAGTTCATTTTCTTTAATTAATTTAGTAATTACCTTTTCATTAAAATTACTTAGATAAAGAATTCCTATTTCACTTTTTAACATTCTTACATCTTCAATGATTTCATAGGTCCTGGTTTCTCGAATGGCAAAATCATACTCTTCCATTCCAAAATGCATAATTAAGTCTACAAAGGCTTTCACAGCAAAAGAATAATGTTGAGTAGATATACTAAATTTTTGCTTGTGAGGCTTTCCAACAACATATTTTTGTTCCAGTAGTTCCATTTGTTCAATTACTTGTCTTGCATATCCAAGAAATTCTGTACCATCTACGGATAATTGAATTCCCCTATTGGTTCGAATAAATATTTGGATTCCAATTTCTTTTTCCAGTTCCATAATGGCATTAGAAAGGCTTGGTTGTGATATAAATAACCTCTTTGCTGCTTCACTCATGGAACCCATTTCAGAAACTTCTATCACGTATCTTAATTGTTGTAAAGTCATTCGTTCACCTCCATTACTCCTGTTTCTTAACATTATAGCAGATTATGATAAGAAAAAACTAACAAAATGTATGCATGACACAAAAATTATATTAATATTCAGTTAATTTTCAGTAAAGTATATCCATTCCCTTATTAATATTTTCTTAATCTTACTGAAGAATTAATGAAGTAAGTTGACAATATATAAGGGAACATATAAAATACTTTTTATTTAAATGCGATATGATAAGCAAGTTTGCGAAAGAAAAGGATGTTATAATGGATATTGTAAATAATAGTGTACGAAGTAAAAGAAGAAAACGAATAAAACGTCACAGGAAAATAATTACTATATTACTTGGATTGGTAGTACTAGATATTGTTTTTTTTATAATCAGTAATATAATTCTTGAAAGAAAATTTAACAGGACAAATTATACATCCCAATCCGCTTTAGATTGGCAGCTGATTCTTGCAAATCCGTGGAATCCAATACCTAAAAATTTTACTGTAGAGACGGAATCATTTAATAATGGTCACTCTGTTGATAAACGAATTTTTGATGATCTTGAGAAGATGTTAGACGATGCAAGAAAGGAAGGATTATCTCCTATTATCTGTTCCTCTTATCGTACACCGGAAAAGCAAAAATCACTGTATAAAAATAAAATTAGTAAATATTTAAGTGATGGATTTTCTAACCAGGAAGCAGCTATAGAAGCTGCAAAATGGGTTGCTGTTCCTGGAACCAGTGAACATCAAACAGGATTAGCAGTTGATATCGTTGCAGAAAGTTACCAAATTTTAGACAAAGGTCAAGAAAATACCTCTGAGCAAAAATGGCTGATGCAAAATTCTTATAAATATGGCTTTATATTACGTTATCCTGAAAATAAAAGTGATATTACCGGAATTTGCTATGAACCTTGGCATTATCGTTATGTAGGCAAAGAAGCGGCAAAAGAAATACATAAAAAAGGAATTTGTCTTGAAGAGTATTTAGAACAAATCTTATGAGAATACTGGAAGTATCTTTTTGAACCTCAATAATAATATTTTGTTTCCATATAATTGGGAATAATTCTTCTATATAAACTTCTACAATAATTTAAAAAATAAAAAATTGGCTGAAACCTTTGCAAACACTACTGTTTTAAGGTTTTCAGCCAATCTAATTATCTTCTTACGAACTTACTTTGCATAATCAGTAACACGAGATTCCCTGATTACATTTACTTTAATTTGACCTGGATATTCCAATTCGGCCTCAATCTGTTTTGATACATCACGTGCAAGTAAAACCATATCTGCATCACTAACCTGTTCCGGTATAACCATGATGCGCACTTCCCTACCTGCCTGTATTGCGAATGACTTATCTACCCCTTTAAAGCTATTCGTAATATCTTCCAACTGTTTTAGTCTGTTAGTATATGTTTCCAATGTTTCTCTTCTAGCGCCAGGTCTTGCTGCTGAAATTGTATCTGCAGCTTGTACTATGCATGAAATCAATGATGTAGGTTCCACATCTCCATGATGTGATTCTACTGCATTAATAACAATAGGAGACTCCTTGTATTTCCTACATAGTTCAACCCCTATCTGAATATGTGAGCCTTCCATTTCGTGGTCAACAGACTTACCAATGTCATGTAGTAAACCAGCCCTTTTTGCCATTCTAATGTCAACGCCAATTTCTCCAGCTAATAAACCGGATAATTGTGCAACTTCAATAGAATGTTTCAATGCATTTTGTCCATAACTTGTTCTAAATTTCATCTTACCAAGTAAACGAACCAGTTCTGGATGAATTCCGTGAACACCTACTTCTAGAGTTGCAGCTTCACCTTCTTCACGAATCATGACTTCAACTTCTTTTTGCGCTTTTTCAACCATTTCTTCAATTCTTGCAGGATGAATTCTTCCATCTACAATTAATTTTTCAAGAGCAATTCTTGCAATTTCTCTTCTGATTGGATCAAAACCTGATAAGATAACAGCTTCTGGAGTATCATCTATAATCAAATCTACACCAGTTAAGGTTTCTAAAGTACGTATATTACGTCCTTCTCTACCAATAATTCTACCTTTCATCTCATCATTAGGAAGTTGAACAACGGATATTGTTGTTTCTGCTACATGATCTGCAGCGCACCTCTGAATTGCAGTGACAACATATTCCTTTGCTTTTTTGTCAGCTTCTTCTTTCGCTTTGTTTTCAAGTTCTTTTACTAACATTGCCGTTTCATGTTTTACTTCGTCTTCAACAGTTTTCAAAAGATATTCTTTTGCTTGATCGGAGGTAAGTCCAGAAATTTTTTCCAACTCCTGCAATTGCTTGCTATGCATTTCCTCCGCTTCTGCTCTTAATTTATCGAGTTCAGCTTCTTTTGCAGTAAGTCTAGCCTCTTTCTTTTCCAGTGCTTCCGTCTTCTTATCTAAGGTTTCTTCTTTCGTAAGAACACGTTTTTCGTAACGCTGTAATTCTGCTCGTCTTTCCTTAGTTTCTTTTTCAAGCTCATTCTTAGTCTTTAAAGACTCTTCCTTTGCTTCAAGTAAGGCTTCTCTTTTCTTAGTTTCAGCTGTCTTTAAAGCTTCATCTATGATTTCTCTTGCTTTTTCCTCTGCGGAACCTATCTTAGCCTCTACGACCTTGATGCGATAGGATATGGCAATTTTCCAAACAAGAGCAGCAGTTATTACCAAGGTAACTAAAATAGCTATCACTATTTTTAGTTCTTCTTGCACAGGAGCACCTCCTTATTTAATTTTCATTGTACAAACATACAACATATAAATTTTATACTTTTTTTAGTAATATGTCAAGTATACTAACTAATATTTTATACATTATGTCATTATTTCACGAATATTAAGGTGCAATTTGATAAATTTATTAAAAATTATTCTTTAAATTGCTATCTATTTACGAGCAAATTGTAAATAAATTAGCAAATTTGTACCTTTAGCCTACTAATTTCCCCAAATAATAAAATCCTTTGCATTCTGTTAATTCTACATCAACTAGTTTTCCAATTAACTCATTGCATCCGGAAAAGTGTACTAACACATTATTGCTTAATCTTCCTGTTAATAAAGAGGGATCTTGATTGTTTATTTCTTCCACCAAAACAGTCTGTATGGTTCCTTCGTCTCTCTTTGTTATTTCTGCAGAAATCTCTTGTACTTCTTTTAATAAGCGGTTAAATCTTTCTTTTGCAACTTCTTCTTCCACCTGTGTATCCATGGCAGCTGCTGGTGTTCCTGTACGTTTTGAATAAAGGAATGTATAAGCACTATCATATCTTACTTTTCTAACAACATCCAGAGTATCTAAGAAATCTTTTTCTGTTTCTCCAGGGAATCCAATAATAATATCTGTAGTTAAAGATATGTTTGGCATAGCAGTTTTTATTCTATCTACTAAATCCAAATATTGTTCTTTTGTATATTTACGATTCATTGCCTTTAATAATTTTGTACTTCCTGACTGTACGGGCAGATGAAGATGGTTACAGATTTTTTTCGAATTCTTCATTACTTCAATTAAAGAATCGGATAAATCCTTAGGATGGGATGTCATAAAACGGATTCTTTCCAATCCTTCTATCTTCTCTATTTCCACTAGTAACTCTGCAAATGTCATAGGTTTTTCTAAAGTCTTTCCGTAGGAATTAACGTTTTGTCCTAATAACATAATCTCAACTACGCCGTCTGCTACCATATCTTTAATTTCCTTTATAATATCTTCAGGATTACGACTTCTCTCTCTTCCTCTAACGTAAGGAACGATACAATAGCTGCAGAAATTATTACAGCCATACATAATATTTACGCCGGCTTTGAATTTATATTTTCTCTCACTTGGAAGGTCTTCCACTATTTGATCGGTTCCCTGCCATATATCAATTATCATTCTCTTAGACTGTAGTCTGTTGTAAAGCAGCTCTGCCAGTTTAAAGATATTGTGGGTTCCAAATATGATATCCACAAAGCGATAGCTTTTTCTTATCTTTTCCACTACAATGTCTTCCTGCATCATACAACCACATAATGCAATAAGCATATTTGGGTTTTTCTTCTTAAGACTATTTAAGTACCCTAGTCTGCCATATACTCTGGTGTTGGCATTCTCACGAACGGTACAGGTGTTATAGATTACAAAATCAGCTTCTTCTGTATCGGTTTCAACATAACCAATTTTCTCTAGTATACCTGCTAATTTTTCAGAGTCCTTCGCATTCATTTGGCACCCAAAAGTCTGGGTAATAAAGGTAAGGGGTCTGCCTAATTCTTCTGATTTCTGTTTTACCCATTCCTTTAATTTTGCCATAAAATAATACTGTCTTTCAGGTTCATTAATCGGTGCTTCTCCTGTTGTATTTATTTTATTTAAATCAATACTAATTGTATCCATAATATAATCTCAACTTTCGTTAAACTAATTTTCAAAATATCATATAGAATTATATAGTATTAAGAATAATATTTCAATATTAATGTAAATGGTCTGTGACAAAGAGGAATGGAAGTACCACATTTTGTTTATTTTAAATCTTTATTATTTGTAATTTCAATTGCGATTATAAAAAAACTGTAAGTTTTGACAAAAACATACATCAATTTTGACAACTTGAGGCACTAATGATATTTTATGTTATGATTGAACCATAGATTGAGAAATGAAAGGATGTGATACCAATGATAATTTAAAAAGTTACGACTGTCACGTAATAGGAATGCTGTTTCTAAATTAAAGTATTTCAGTATTTACGGAAATGCCATCAAACGCACCTCAAGGAGCTGGTGTAAATACCAATTACTCCGAAACGTAACTAATTTAACATGCTAATGAAATTAACATTCTAGGAGGGAAACAACTATGAAGCGAATTATCAGTGTTTTTTTAACTATGGCAATGTTTTTATCAATTTTTGCAGCGACTCCAGTGATGGCTGCAGAAAAGGCAATTGATTATGGTGATCCAATTGAAGTGTTTTATTATGTTGATGAGGATGGTAATCAAGTAACAGAAAAAATTTATTTTAAACCAGATGCTGGAAGTAAAGGCATTACATCTTTAGCGAGTTCCGGCTCAGGTTGGTTTAAGAATGAAAAAGAGTTAACTTGGGACAATGGTTTAAGCCAATCAACATTTTATTATGCAGAAGGATATTTTACATGGGGTGATGGAGATGTCAGTGTTAGTAATCCAAGAGGAGGATGGGACTATATACCATCAAATGCGACTACTTCCAATGTCAGCACAACTTCCGGTACTGGCAGATATGGAGGAATATTTAACAAGTATGCTTATGTTACATTTTCCTTTACCGTTACTAATGTTATAGGTTTGAGCAGAGATTGCTTAGTAACAATTCGTATTAGTGAAAGCGGTAATCAAATTTAATCTATAGAGCTTTTGCAATTAGCTAAAGATATAATTATACAATAAATGATATGTTAGGCTTTCTATGATATTATAACTTCATAGAAAGCCTACTATCGTAATTTCTAAAAAAGTTAAATCCATATAAAATAACACATACCAGAATTATGACAAGAGAAATTGTATAAAGAAAGGTACTATACATGTTAACAATTCAAAATCTTACAAAAACTTATAAAATTGGTGATTCCGCAGTAGTAGCGTTAGATAATGTGAATCTTGAAATAAAAAAAGGCGAATTTCTTGCAATCATGGGTCCATCAGGCTCAGGAAAATCTACATTGCTTCATATGATGGCAGGAGTAGACATTCCCACTTCAGGAAATGTATTTATTGAAGGGAAAAATATTAGTAAGTTACAGCCATCGGAACAAGCAATATTTAGACGCAGGCATATTGGTATGATTTATCAGTCATTTAATTTGATACCCACTTTGACTGTTGAGGAGAATATTATTTTACCTTTAATGCTTGATGGTAAAAAAATAGACAGAGCAATGCTTATGTCCTTGTTAGAATTACTTGGTTTATCAGAACGTAGAAAACATCTCCCCAATCAATTATCCGGAGGACAGCAACAGCGTGTAGCGATAGGACGTGGACTGATGTCAAAACCTTCCCTAATATTAGCGGATGAGCCAACAGGAAATCTGGATAGTGAAAATACAGAGGAAGTTTTAACCCTATTAAGAACAGCAAATGAAAATTATGGTCAAACAATTATTATGGTATCCCATGATGAAAATGTCAGCAGTATTGCAAAGCGTCGAATATTTATGAAGGATGGTCATATTGCGTTAGACAAGGTGGTGTAACTATGAAGATTTTATTTATATCCACTCTCCGCCATATTAAGAAACACTTTATTCAGACTTTACTGACATTTTTTATGACTATTTTAATGATTGCTGTATTATCAGCAATATTTAATTTTGCCGCCAGCTTTCAAGATGTGTTACGGCGTTGGGCCATTGACACCTCTGGTACATATCACTATAAATTTGTTGCCGAAGATAGAAATACGCTTAAAGGTTTGGAAGAAGGTTTCAAAAAGGACTCCTGGTTTTCAGAAGTTTTTCTTGACACAGTGGATAACAAAGCAGTACTTTTTGTGACTGTAGATAAACCAGGATTATTTACCACAAGAATTATGAAAGAAAAGTTAAGTGAATATTCCCTTGATTCTATATATCAGGATCATAACTGGGAGCTATTAGTGTCATACGGAGATTTAGATAAACAAAATGGTATGTATGCATTTTTGCTGATATTTGTAATTCTTATTACAATTATAACGCTGGCATCTGTTTTAACCTTGGGAGCAGTATTAAAAATATCCGCTTATCAGAGGGAGCAGGATTTTGCACTCTTGTCCAGTATTGGTGCAAGCGGCAGTCAAATAAGCAGAATGATTTTATTTGAGAGTATGGTATATATTTTTATTGCCATGCCTTTTGGCTTAGTGTTTGGTGTTTATCTGTTAGATCTATCCAGGAGTAAATTAGATGATATGCTGAAAGGACTGGAAAAGTTTCCTCCAGTAGAGATTGTAATATCCATTCCATTTATAATTGCTATAATAATCGTTTCTATTGTGATTATTTTGGCATCTGCTTATTCGTCAGCTAAAAAAGTAGCAAAGATTAGACCAATAGAGGCAATAGGGCAAAATCAGCAAATATATATATCAAAATGGGAACAGAAACATAAAACTGGAGATTCTGTTCTTTCTAATTCTGTATCAAAACTTATATCGAAATTATTTAATATAGAAGGACAGCTGGCCTATAAAACCCATAGACGCTTTAAACGCCAATATTATCCGGTTCTGGTGGCATTATCTGTGAACATTGCATTATCCATGGCACTGTCCAGTTTCAGTCATTATACAAATGATGTGATATCTATGACTTATAGCGGAATGGACTACAATATTGATATTCAGCTTTCTTGTGATGATAATAAACTTCTTGGACAAACAGCAGATGAGCTTATGCAGATTTCAGATAATCAACTAAGTTTAATCCGTCAAACGGCATTTGAACTGAGAAATCCCCTGCCATTGTCCGAAACAGGATATCGTTCCGGATTGTTTCAGGGATCCGGAAGACAACCGGATGTTGTTCTTTTAAGTGTTGATAACGACACCCTTTATTCCATATGTCATAACGAAGGTATTGATATTAAAACCTTAAACGAAAATACAGGTATTTTTATTAATGACCAGCGTACATGGAGACATGATGGAATGCAAGAAAAAGGAAATTTGTTTCATCTTGAGTCAGGTGACATACTTCCCATTTATTCTACTCATGTTTCTGATTCAGAATTAAGCAACCCAAATGATGATGCTATAGAAGTAAAGATAGCTGCTGCTATAGATTATTCTCCGGAATATACTAAGGTCGAAGCATCAACCAGTCTTGTTATCTTAGTATCTGAAGATACTTTTTTATCATTAGAGCCACACCGTCCATTTGCGGAAAGAGATCCAGGAAACCACAATGTTTTTTTACGCGGGATGGTTAATGAAGCGGATAAATTGGAAAAATCAATATCTACTTACCTGGATAAGCAGACACAGGTGTACGGAAAAATTTATAATTATGATGAACAAATCAGAGAGGAGCAGGCAAGCATTGCAGGTATCCGGTATTTATTGACCGGATTAGTAATAATTTTATTACTTATTTGTTTGTTTAGTAATTTTATCGTTACATGGACCATAAACCGTGCACGTATGAAAGAATTTGCAATTTTCTCTTCAGTAGGCATGACGCCAGAATCCATCAGGAAAATGAAAGGAGTCGAAAGTTTGTTGAATTCAATCAAAGCATTGATTCCTGGAACTTTCATGGGTATTATATGCTCCGTATTAATTCAAAAAGTATATTTAACCGAATATAGTGTTTCCTGGACATTTCCCTGGTGGGGGTTATTTATAGGGATATTAATTCTTATTTTTGTTTCAGTATTGTCAGAATGTATTATCAACATGTTAATGAAGAAAATAAGTATAGTGGATAGTATGACCTTGCCCTGAATCCAAAACTTTATGAAAGAAGAAGTATTTCCAGACTACTTCTTCTTTTATAGGTTTTTATAGGTATTAAATTTATAGATATGCAAGCCTAAAATTCCAATTCTTTTATTCACATCTATAAATGTATAAATAGATGATTGCCGATTATGCTAAAGAAACTAATCAGCTTTATTTTATATAGATGTTTTTTTACAAAGCATCTTACTCAAACTGTGACTGATACAACTTATAGTAAAATCCTTTCTTCTCCATCAATTCCTTATGATTTCCCTGCTCCACTACTTTTCCTTCACTCACTACCAAAATGTTATCGGCACCTTGAATAGTAGATAATCTATGTGCAATAACAAAACAGGTCTTATTCTCCATAAGTTTAACCATTGCTTTTTGTATCTTTACTTCCGTTCTTGTATCTACATTAGAAGTTGCCTCATCTAGAATTAGCATTTTGGCATCTAACAGCATGGCTCTGGCAATAGTAAGCAGCTGTTTCTGCCCCTTTGATATATTAAAGCCATCCTCACTGATTATAGTATAATATTTCTTAGGAAGACGCTTAATAAAGGAATGAATTCCTGCCATTTGGGCAGCTTTAACTACTTCATCCATAGTAGCATTTTCTTTGCCGTAAGCTATATTATCAAAGATAGTCCCCCGAAACAGCCAGGTATCCTGCAATACCATGGCAAAGGACTTTCGAAGGCTTTTTCTTGTCAGGTCTCTTGTTTCTTTCTCATCAATAAGTATCTTTCCATCCCATATATCATAAAAACGCATAAGAAGATTTATAATAGTAGTTTTTCCCGCACCTGTAGGTCCTACAATAGCGGTTAAACTGCCGGGCTTTGCTGTAAGATTTAATTTCTCAAAGATTACCTTCTCCGGTATGTAACCAAAAGTAACATCTTTTAAATCCACTTTTCCTTCTACTTCTTCTAATTCTTGTGCTCCCTCTTTATCCAACACTTCCGGCGCCTCATCCATAAGCTTAAATACTCTCTCGGCAGCGGCTGCAGCAGACTGGAGTTCACTAATAATATTGGCTGTTTCACTAATAGGGCCAGAGAATTTACGGCTGTATTGTATAAAGGAAGATATATTACCAAGTGACATATTTCCCCTTAAATAAAATATTGCACCAAACACCGTAATAAAGGATAAGGAAATATTATTAATAAAGTTAACCGTTGGTCCCATAGTACTGCCGTAGAATTCGGCTTGATAATAAGCTTCCGTCGTTTCCTCATTAATAACATCAAAACCTTCCATAACAGCGTCTTCGGAAGCATAGGCTTCTATGGTCTTTAACCCTGATACCATTTCCTCTGTAAAACCATTTAGCTCTCCTAATTTAGCCGAGCGCTTTCGAAAAAGGGGACGTACCTTCCTGGACATAAATCTTGTATATAATAGGGATAGAGGTATGGTAATCAGCATTACCCATACCAGAACCGGCGATATAATTATCATCATAATCAAAGAACCTATTACCGTTATTATGCTGGCAACTATTTGTACAATATCTGTAGAAAGGGACGTATTGATGGTATCTATATCGTAAGATATTCTGCTGATAATATCTCCCGCCTGATTCCTGTCAAAATATCCAACTGGTAATTCTACCATTTTGGTAAAGACATCTTCTCTCATTTTATAAATAATTTTTTGACTTAACTGAATCATCAATATGGAACGCAGATATGCAAAGAAAGAGGAAACAATGTAAAACACAATCATCCACCCTGCAAAATATAAAACATCCTTAATAATTACCCTTCCCTCACCTAGCTCAATAGCATCAATAGCATAACCGGATAGCATAGGTCCTAAGAGAGCAAATACATTACCGGCAAGAGTTAAAATAATTGCTAAGGCTAATAACCATTTATAATGATATATATAAGACCAGAGACGTTTTAAAACATATTTGGCATCTCTTGGTCTTTCATTTTTTATACTGACTCCTCTTTTTGACGGTCCCGGATTTACAGCCATGTTTGCTCCCTTCTTTCTTACATCTGTGAATGATAGATTTCCTGATATACCCCACAGGTTTCTAACAAGGTTTCATGGGTTCCGTAGCCAGCCATTTTTCCCTCCTCAATTACAAGAATATGATCCAGCTTCATAATGGAACTGATTCTCTGGGCAATGATAACACTGGTAGTATCATGATACTGTTCTCTAATTGCTTTTCTAAGCAGTGAGTCAGTTTTATAATCCAATGCGCTGGAGGAATCATCCAGTATTAATATCTCCGGGTTTCCGGCTAAAGCTCTCGCTATCAATAGCCTTTGTTTTTGACCGCCGCTTAAATTGCTTCCCTTAATTGCCAGTTTAAAGTCCAGTTTTCCCTCCAGTTCCTGAACAAAGGAGTCTGCCTGGGCATGTGTAATAGCCGTCTGTACCTGCTCTCTGGACAGATTTCTTCCCAGCTTTATATTTTCATAAATCGTATCTGCAAATAATACATCATTTTGAAATGCCACACCAAACTTTTTACGAAGTTCCTGTTTAGGATAGCTTCTTACATCTCTTCCATTTATAAGAATACTTCCATGTGAAACATCATAAAAGCGCATTAACAGGTTAATCAGCGTTGTTTTTCCGGAACCGGTTGAACCTATGATACCAAGGCTTTCACCTCGTTTTAGGGCAAAACTGATGTTTTCGATACAAGGCTCTTTCGTATAAGAGAAAGATACCTTTTGGAATTCTATATGATACTCTGTCTGAACCGGTTCTATATTCATTTATTTTAAATCTTCCTCTAAAACTAATACTTCTTCAATGCGGGCTGCAGAAGCACTTGCCTTAGAGTAGATTACAAATATTCTTGTGATACCAATAACAGCATTTAGCATTAGTGTAAAATAAGATAAGAAAGCAACTATCTTACCCGGTTCTGTACTACCACTATTTACCCGGTAAGCGCCGATAACAACCACTAAGGTAAGTCCTAAATTCAAAAGCAGACTCATCATGGGGTCAGTAACAGCCATGGTCATACCGGCTTTCAATTCTTTGTTAGCAACCTCTCTATTCACCTTTTTAAAGCGCTCTTTTTCATAGGGGGTTTTAGATAATGCTTTAATCACACGAATACCGCTGATATTCTCTCTTACAACGCGAATCAAACTGTCTGCAGATGATTGAACCTGGACATAAATAGGAATTCCTTTTTTTGATATGTAGAATACAACTAAAACAAGAAAGGGGAAAATACCCACAAGAACTAATGTCAATACTGGTTCTAAGGTACTGGTAATCGCAATTCCCCCGATTAATAAAATAGGCGATCTCACTCCAAGCCTCTGTACCATACTAATCATACTATGGATGTTATAAGTATCTGAGGTTAATCTGGATTCTAAAGAAGGTATTGTAAAATAATCGATTTGAGCGCCGGATAAGCTTTGAATCTTTTTATACAAATCATGTCTTAAAGTTTTTACTGCATCTTTTGCTACTTTAGAAGCATTGCGGTTAGCTTTAATATTAAAAGTCCTTGCTCCGATAGAAAGGAGTATCATAACAAGTCCCCATAGCAATATATAAGAGATTTTCTTATAAGGAATTACCTCATCTATAATGTATGCCAATACCCATGGAAGTCCTAAATCTAATAATGTTCCAATAATTTTAATAAATAATCCATATAACATGGAACCCCTATACGGTTTTAAATATGCAAGCACTTTGTTCAAAGCAAAAACCTCCCAAACCTGTCTCTATAGAATCAACTTGAAAACCCAACCCCTAAGATAAAATATAATAATAATTCTATCATTGGCAAAAGTGACCGTCAAGCTAAGTAATTAAATATCTAATAATAATAGGAAAAAATTTAAAAAATAAATATGTTTTGAATCAATCTGATTATTTACTATTTTCGCCTGTTGCATTATGTTTTCTCAAAAGTCTTCCATATAACTTTTACATACATATTGAATTACAATCTTTACATGCTTTCTCTCCGTAAATTGTTTTAAATATGGGCAGTGCTATTTAATGAGAAACTGTAAGTTTTGTCAAATATATATATTAATTTTAACAACTAAGAGATACCTATGTCATTTTGTGATATAATTAATACACCAAATACTACCATTAAGATGGTGGGGAATTATTATATAAGAAAATTGACTTTTGATTCAGCTCAGTTTGACAGATAAATAATTATATGAGCAATAATGGTATTTCCTATTATTCAATGTTCTAAGTTTACAACAGTCTTTAGTATTAATTTATTACTATGACTAGTTAATTGATTGAAAGAAAGTGAGTAAAATGAAAAGAAAATTCTTATTCATAGTTTTAACATTGACTTTAAGTATCTTATGTTCATCGTGTAATTATAAAGCAAAGGATTCGTCTAAAGTATCCGAGGAATCTATAAGTGCAGATGAAAATAATCCAATTCAAGAAGCAAGAGAATTAATGTTAGATTGGCAAATCAAAAAAACATATCAAGAACGCAATTTATCATACGATGAAAAAGAGCTTACTTTACCAATCTCAACCTCACAAGCTGAAACTTATCTATCTCAAAAAGGACTTTTATTAAGTAATAATGATATATATAAAGAAAAATGGGGATTTGACTTTTCTATTCCTGAGTCTGAAGATGAAGCAGCACTATTAGATGATTTACACGAATATCTCTCCTATTGGATGTTAATGAGGGAAAATGTGCGAGTTTTGCATACGGAAAAAAATAATGATGATTACTACAGTATGGTTTTAACGCTTGGTTACGACTTTGGTGATGGTATATACTTAGTACGGTATACTATGTTAAATGAAAAAATACAAATTCTTAATGTTTCCGATGCTCCTCAAATTCTTTCATTACAAAATGTGTACTTAGGAGTAATGAGCCAAAATAATCCCATTTGTTTTGGTTTTGTAAAAAAGTTAAAATACGACCTTATAGAAGATAAATGGATGGATTCAGATATTTGTAAAATTAAGCTTCTCACAACAGCGGAGGACTATGATATTTATGTTGATAGTCCAAAACCTTTTATTACTTTTTTACCAAAAGAATCTCAAGTTATAGGATACAAAGCCATGAATTCTCAAGATGATGTTATCGAGGAAAAAGAACTAACTGAATTGGACTTTTCAAATCCTTTAGAAAGATAAATATGATTTTATTAGAAACTTCGGCTGTTGCAAAATGGAATAGGAATACCAGATATATAGAATTCAGACCGATTCTATAATTCATATCTGGTATGAAACATTCATTTTACAACAGCCCATGTTGTGTTTTATTGAATTTTATCCAAAATAACATGGGAAATACCTTAACGCATATTATTTTACTTATTCCCGTATTTGCCCATTTCCAAATATAATATATTTTGTGGTGGTAAGTGCTAAAAGCCCCATTGGTCCTCTGGCATGGAGTTTTTGCGTACTGATTCCAATTTCTGCACCAAATCCAAATTCCCCTCCGTCCGTAAAACGGGTGGAAGCATTAACATATACAGCAGCTGCATCTATTTCGTTATGAAATTTCATTGCATGATTATAATCGTTGGTAATAATGGATTCGGAATGCTTTGTGTTATAGTAATTAATATGTTCAATTGCTTCTTCTATGGAATCTACTACTTTTAAAGAAATAATCTTATCCAAATATTCCATGCCGTAATCTTCTTCTGTCGCTGGTTCTATTTTATCACAAATTGCTTTTGCTCTTTCATCACCACGAATAACAACTTGTTTGGCGTTTAATCGTTCATATACCAATGGAATAAACTTATCTGCAATTTTACTATGAACAACTAAAGACTCACAGGCGTTACACACCCCAAGCCTTTGGGTTTTCGCATTATCAATGATATTTAAAGCCATATCAAAATCTGCGTATTCATCTACATAAACATGGCAATTACCGGTTCCGGTTTCAATAACCGGCACGGTACTATTCTCTACAACACTGCGGATTAATCCAGCGCCGCCTCTAGGTATTAAAACATCAATATATTTATTCATCCGCATCATTTCCGTTGCCACTTCTCTATCCGTATTCTCAATCAGCTGAATGGCATCTTCTGGAATACCCGCTTTTCCCAAAGCTTTACGAATAATAGTTGCAATGGCTATGTTAGTATGGATGGCATCACTTCCCCCTCTTAATATAACTGCATTGCCGGTTTTAAAGCACAATCCAAAAGCATCCGCGGTTACATTGGGTCTTGACTCATAAATAATGCCTACAACACCTAAGGGAACTCTTTTTTCTCCAATCATAAGCCCATTAGGTCTTTGCTTCATGGAAATGACTTCACCTACCGGATCGTCTAAAGCAGCGATATCAAGAAGCCCCGTAGACATAGCCTCTACCCTTAGGATATTTAAAGACAAACGGTCAATTAAGGATTCCTTCATACCATTTTCTTTTGCCTTTTTAATATCTGTTTCATTCTCCCGTAAAATATAATCTTTGTTTTCCAGAAGTGCTTCCGCCACTAATTTTATACCTTCATTTTTCCTGAGCTGTCCTAACACATTTAGTGCGGTGGCTGCCTTTCTTGCTCTGCTGCCCATATCCTCTAAATACTTCATAATGCACATCCTCCTCTCAAAAAATGCCTTCCTTAATAATTTCCATATGTTGAAAGTAACCTATCCAAAATAGTAGTCAATCTATTCTATAATAAGCATTCTATTCTAAACAGTAAGAATTCTATTTTGGTAACTATTTGAATTATTCTATTATATTGGTTGGTGTAATTATACAATCCACCTTTTTATCATATTCCTCCACTGGAAGCTTCTCATATATCTGAAAATCAAAAGCCAGTGCTATTTTTCTAATTGGTTTATCTGAATATTTTGTAAAAAACTTATCATAATAACCTTTTCCATATCCGATACGGTTTCTTTGCCTGTCAAAAGCCAAACCCGGAACTATACAAAGACTTTCTTTAGTACTGGGTGGAATTGCTTCCTTGATTGAAAAAGGTTCCAGTATTCCAAGTGTACCAGGTTTTAATTCTTCTAAGGACTCTATATAGTAAAAAGTCATATTATTATTTTCAATTTTTGGTACTGCTACTTTCTTATTTCTTTCTAAGGCAGAAAGTATAAAGTCTGTAGTAACTACTTCCTGATTAAAAGAAACATAGCAAAATACCTGATTACATTCTCTAAACCAGGAACTATTCAATAATTTATTTATGATAATATTACTGTCTTTTTGAACTATAGTTTTTGATAATGTGGCTTTTGTTTCTTTTATATGTGCCCTTAATCCTTGTTTATTCATTTTATTCTCTTCTTTCATATAAATATTAATGAATATTTATTATAATCTAACAAATGTTTATTGTTGCCTAGTGAATATTTGTAAAAAATCAAACCAATTTTTTTACTTTAAGTATATTGTTTACTGTTTGCTATTTACTGTTTTACAGTTTACCGTTTTACTGTTTACCTTTTTGCTGTTTACTGTTTACCGTTTTTTTAATTACATTTTTTATTGCTTATTCTTCTTGGTTAATTCTGTAACAGAACCATCAGGGTTTAATATTGATATATTATTCAATGTACCTCTTAAATTATTACGTACAGCTTGAATATATTCACTTCTTAAGTTGGCTTGTTCCTGCTTTTCTTCTGCCGTAAGACCTTCATTTTGAGATTTTTTATATAATTCATTAATTCTCGCTAATCTCGATTCTTCCATGTATTTCATACCTTTCTAGTTTCCTGCATAAGGATATATAGTAATATTGTTAAGGTTCTTATTCTTTATAATATTGTTCGGTTTTGATGTAATCCAATAATACAAAATCTTTATTTTTGTGTGCTTTAAATAAAGTTCCAACATTATTTCCTTCCATAACGTCATTAATGACTGAAACATCTTCCCCATTGGCAATAATCATATCAGCTCCGGAATCGGTAGCAATTTTGGCTGCTGATATTTTTGTTGCCATTCCACCAGTACCAACAGAAGTTGCTGTATCTTTTGCCATTTCATTTAATCGTTCATCAATAACTTCTACAAAATCAATGAATTTTGCTTCTGAATTCTTATGAGGATCATCTGTATATAAACCATCAATGTCTGAAAGTAATATCAGCAAATCTCCATGCACCAAAGCGGTAACAATGGCAGAAAGGGTATCATTATCACCGAATTCAATTTCATCGGTAGAAACGGTATCATTTTCATTAACAATGGGAATCACACCTAGCTTTAATAATTCATCAAATGTATTTCTGGCATTCTTTCTGCTAATGTTATTAATCATAGTATCCTTGGTCATGAGAATCTGAGCCGGTACTTGATTATATTCTGCAAATAATTTCTGATATACCATCATAAGACGTGCTTGACCAACTGCTGCACAAGCCTGTTTTACAGCTTTTGCATTTGGTTTTTCCTTTAATCCTATGGTTTCCCTGCCAACAGCAATGGCACCGGAGGATACCAGAATTACTTCTTTCCCTTGGTTTCTTAAATCCGTTAATACTCTGACTAGTTTTTCTATCTTCATTAGATTAATACTTCCTGTAGCAGGATGGGTTAATGAAGAAGAACCTATCTTTATTACAATTCTTTTCTTATCTTTTAAAGCTAACCTGCTGTTAATCATCTTATGTTCCTTTCGCCGCATTTTACCTAATTCTTTTAATTTATGCTCCATACTAAATTGCAAGTAATCGCTAAATTATAAGCAATTGTCAAATTACAAGTAATTGCTAAATTGCAAGTAATTGTCAAATTACAAGTAATTGTTAATTACTTTATAACGTGAAGTAATTGCTTCATATACCTTTATGCCATCTATGGCTGCGGAGGTAATTCCGCCAGCATAACCGGCTCCTTCTCCACATGGGTAAATTCCTGATATATTAGACTCAAATTGTTCGTTACGAATAATACGAATTGGTGATGAGGTCCTAGATTCTACACCTGCCAGTATTGCTTCCTCATCAGCAAATCCGGGAATCTTTTTATCAAATGCCTGAACCCCTTCAATTAAAGTATCAGTAATATAATCAGGCAGACATTCTCTTAGATTTGCAAATGTATATTTTCCCTTCATAATAGGCTTAATATGACCTATTGTAACACTCTCTTGGTTCCGGCACAAGTCTCCAAATAATTGTATAGGAATTAATCCCTTACCAGTTTTATAGGCTGCTCTCTCTAGTATTCTCTGATATTCTACCCCAGATAAAACTTCCGGAACATCACTAACTTTAGGAAAATCTTCAGGAGTAACCGTAACAATCAAAGCACTATTGGCATTTTCTTCATCCCTGGCATGATTACTCATACCATTCACAACAAGACCGCCTTGTTCAGAAGAGGAATTGACAACAAAACCTCCAGGGCACATACAAAAAGAGTAAATGCCTCTGCCTGAGCTGGTTTGGTGGCTTAATTTGTAATCTGCTGCCGGTAACTTTTCATATAAATCACCATATTGATTATGACTGATTAACTTTTGCGGATGCTGAATACGTACCCCTACTGCAAATGATTTTTGTATTATATTAAGCCCCTTTTTATAAATTAATTCAAAGGTATCCCTTGCACTATGTCCGATGGCTAATACTAAAGTATTACATTCCAACACGTCCTTATGATTAAGTTCGATTCCAGTCAACTGTCCATTATCAGTAAATACATTAGTCAGGCATGTCCGGAACCTGACTTCTCCACCTAATGCAATGATTTCCTTTCGAATTCCTTGAACAACACCTTGCAGCTGATCCGTTCCAATATGGGGTTTATTAAGATATAAGACTTCTTCCGGTGCCCCATGTTCTGCAAATATTTCAAGGACTTTAAGTCCCCTTCCAAATTGGTCTTTTACCAAAGTATTTAATTTACCATCGGAAAAAGTACCTGCCCCGCCTTCTCCAAACTGCACATTAGAATTTGTATCCAGCTCATTGGATTTCCAAAAATGCTCCACTGCCTTCACACGATTAGATATTTCATCTCCCCGCTCTACGATAATCGGAGCGTAGCCTTCCCTTGCAAGCATTAAACCACAGAACAATCCTGCCGGTCCAAAACCCACAATTACTGGTCTGTAATTCATTTTTTCATTTCCCGTTGGTTTATAGGTATACCTTTGTCTTTCGCCTATGGTGATGTTGTTATTATGAAGTTTCTTTACTATTCTAACTTCATCCTTTACCTCAACTTCCACACTATATACATAATTCAGTTCATTTTTCTTTCTGGCATCAATGGATTTCTTTACGATTGAAAAATGAATAATATCTGTTTCCTGTACTTTCAATTGTTTTGCTATGTGTTTCTTTAAATCTTCTTCTGTACGATCTATCTTTAATTTCAATTGGGTTATCTGAATCATAAATATAACCATGCTCCTTTCACAGATTGGTGTCATTCTGAGAGCCTTGGCTCGAAGAATCTCATTTTAAAGTGGGAGATTCTTCGAGCATAATTCAGCAAGCTGAATTTGTTCTCAGAATGACACTCAGGATTATCACACTTAACAGCACCACTATGAACGAAAGGGATTCTTCGCAAATTCAACTTCGTTGAATTTTTGCTCAGAATGACACGCTTTCATAGCGGTGACACTCAGAACGACGAATTTTCTATTTTGCAACAGTCCATCCTCTCGTCTATATTATAACTATACATTCATTCCTGCAACTGCGCCTGTAGACCATGCCCATTGAAGATTATAACCTCCACAGGTACCATCCACATCTATAAGTTCACCCGTAAGATAAAGTCCTTTCACCAGCTTAGATTCCATGGTAGATGGAGTAATCTCAGAAGTATCTGCTCCTCCTGCACTTACCTGGGCTTGGTCAAATGAATTCGTATCAGAAATAGGAATTTTCCATTCCTTTATCTGATTTACTAAATCTGTTACATTATTCTTAGTTACTTTCTCACAGTACAAAGCAGGTTCAATACCAGCCTCTTTTAACATTACAAAAGCTAATTTGTTATTAAATAATCCTACTAAAGACTCTTCAGCCGTTTTCTTTGGATAACCTTTCAATCTCACATTTATAAAATCAAAAGTATCTTTCCAATTCAGAGATGGTAAAAAATCTATCTTCAAATCTACGATTTTCTTTTCACTAAGCGCTTTCGCTGCAAATCTGCTTAATTGAAAGATAGGGATACCGGATACTCCATAATTGGCTAGGAGAAGCTCGCCCTTCTCCTCTGCAATAAATTTGTCATTTACAAATAGCTTTATATAAGCTTCCGTTCTAACACCTGCCAGAGCTTTAAAATATTTCTCCTTTGATTTTAACTGTACTAATGCTGGCAAAGGCTTTACAATCTTATGTCCCAATTCCTTTGCTAGCAAATACCCACTTCCATCAGAACCATGGCTAGGTGAAGCACAACCTCCGGCAGCTAATATAACCTTATCCGCTGTAAAATCACCTTTATTAGTAGTAATTTTAAATGTACTTTTATTCTTATGGATATGTTCCACACGAACTTCCAAGCAAATGGTTACTTTTAATCGTTTCAGTTCCATATCCAAAACCTGAGCTACAGAAGCTGCCTGTTCTGAATTAGGATAGACATACCCGTCTCTAACTTTTGGATAGATACCCAACTGACGAAAAAAATCTATGGTCTTCTGGACACCAAAAACAGACAATACTTTCATAGGGAAAGCACTGTCATTACTTCTATAACACCCTGGTAACTGGACTAAGTTTGTATAATTACACTTTCCATTACCAGTAGCCAATATCTTTTTTCCAATTTTATCTTTATGTTCTAATATAGTGACCTTATGCCCCTGCCTT
>CALDJN010000211.1 GCA_937901695.1 uncultured Anaerocolumna sp. | reverse complement strand
AAAATATGTTTAGGAAAAATTTTAATTATCCGTGCAGAAAAGAGGAAAAAATGAAACGATTAGATTACTTAAAATGGGATGAATATTTTATGGGAATTGCCTTGTTATCCGCAATGCGCAGTAAAGACCCTAATACCTGCGTTGGTGCTTGTATTGTAAGTGAGGATAACAAAATTCTTTCTGTAGGCTATAATGGAATGCCTATTGGATGTTCTGATGATGAATACCCTTGGGAACGAGAAGGCTCTGCCTTAGACACTAAATATGTTTACGTTTGCCACGCAGAAATGAATGCCATTCTTAACTATACAGGAAGTCACATGAAAGGTGCGAAAGTATATGTAACATTATTTCCATGTAATGAATGCACCAAAGCTTTAATACAAAAAGGTATTACTGAAATTATTTATATGAGTGATAAATATGCAGAAACAGATGCTGTTAAAGCTGCAAAACGTATGTTAAATTCTGCAGGTATTCGTTATCGTAAATATGAGCCTTTGAATGAGGACATCCAATTATCTTTATAAATTACTTGTCATGTATGTACTGCTTATGAATGAATAAGTATAGTAAAGTTAAAGCGGATAAACTTGTCTGACAAGAGTCAAGGCGGATATTCCGTTCCATGAGCATACTTCTTATTGTTAATTAAGTATGTTCATGGGATTTTCATATTTGCAAAAGAAAGGTTATGTTTAAATGAAAGAATTATATAGAAAAAAATCATTACGCAAGAAACGATTTCGCAGAAGGGTAAAAATAGTATTTTCTACTTTCATAGTAATGTTTTTATTAGGAATAGGCATTTTATCTGGAATTAAAATACTAAATCACCTCCACTATAGTAATATTCCTAAGACACTTACTACCATAGACAGTAAAACTGTGGAGCAAATGCTATTAACCCCTAATGAATATTCCCGGCCACAAATTCCTTTAAAGAAAGTCAACAGTGTAGTAGTTCATTATACTGCTAATCCTGGCACATCTGGAGAAGCAAACCGAAATTACTTTGAAAATCTCAGAATTAAGAAAACAACCTCTGCCAGCAGCCACTTTGTAATAGGCTTAGATGGAGAAATCATTCAATGTATTCCTTTGGATGAAATATCTTATGCATCTAACAATAGAAATTATGATACCATCTCCATCGAATGCTGCCATCCAGATGAAACCGGTAAATTCAGTGATAAAACCTACGATTCTCTTATTGCTTTGTTAAGCTGGATCTGTACCGAATATAGATTAGATGTTGATGATATTATTAGACACTACGATGTAACAGGAAAGAAATGTCCCCTATATTATGTTGACAATGAGGACGCTTGGAATAAATTAAAGGATGATGTTGCAGAGTATATGAATCGTTAATTATATATACTTCTGTGTCTTTTTCTATTTTTTATTTTCATTTTATAAAAAGGGAATTACCTTAATAAAATGATAGTATTTCCAATTTATTTAATGTATAATGATGATATTGATATTTTTTGAAAGTTATATTAAAAGAAAAGATATTGATAAATAAGCATGGGGGTATAACGATGGGAAAATTACGAAATTCTTCTATACAATAGAAGGATAATATTTGCTCCTTCTAACATTTTAATTATAAAATACGTAAGGAGAAGAAAATGTTAAAAGTTAATTTTTATGAAAATATAGAAACAAATAATATGGAAACAAATAATATAGAAATAAAGGATAATATTATTCCAGATATTAAAGACTTAGTTAGCATATATAATGATGCAGGTTGGAGTAATTATACTAATAACATTGATATGCTAAAACTTGCTTATAATAATTCTCTTAAAATAGTTTCCCTTTGGGATGGTTCTAAATTAATAGGAATTATTCGAGTTGTTGGTGATGGTTATTCTATTATTTACATACAGGATTTAATTATATTAACGGAATATAAAAAGCAAGGTCTTGGTTCAAAGCTAATTAAATATGTTATGAATACCTATAAAGATGTTTATCAAAAAGTATTACTTACAGAAAATCAAGAATCTACAACCAAATTCTATGAAAGTTGTGATTTTGTTAGCAGCGATAAATATGGTTGTGTAGCATTTGTTAAATTT
Organism: uncultured Anaerocolumna sp.; assembly: GCA_937901695.1. Classification (GTDB taxonomy): domain Bacteria; phylum Bacillota; class Clostridia; order Lachnospirales; family Lachnospiraceae; genus Anaerocolumna. The sequence goes on along the minus strand of CALDJN010000211.1, from coordinate 23,662 downwards.
AATATGTAGTAAAACATGTCATTCTGAGCAAAAATTCAACAAAGTTGAATTCGCGAAGAATCTCTTTTTAAAGTGAGATTCTTCGAGCATAATTCAGCAAGCTGAATTTGCTCTCAGAATGACAATTTTTTTATTTTGCAACAGCCCAACCTTTACGCTTTCTATTCCTCTACGCTGTAATTAGACAGCCTCCAAGGAGGCACCCCTTTTACGTTTTCTATTCCTCTACACTGTAGTTTGGTAGCCTCCAAGTAAGCGCCTCCTTTACATCTTCTATTCCTCTACGCTGTAATTAGGCAGCCTCCAAGGAGGCACCCCTTTTACGCTTTCTATTCCTCTACGCTGTAGTTCGGCGCTTCCTTGGTAATATGAATGTCATGTGGGTGACTTTCTTTTAAGGAAGCGGCGGTTATTTTAACAAAACGTCCGTTTTGTTTTAAGTCTTCAATTGTTTGAGTTCCACAGTATCCCATACCTGATTTTAATCCACCGATTAATTGGAATACCGTATCTTCTACAGTTCCTTTATAGGCTACACGTCCTTCTACACCTTCCGGAACTAATTTCTTTGCATTGGTTTGGAAATACCTGTCTTTGCTGCCATTTTCCATAGCTGCAATAGATCCCATGCCACGATATACTTTATATTTTCTACCTTGGTATAATTCAAATTCTCCAGGACTTTCATCACATCCTGCAAAGATGCTTCCCATCATACAAAGGTTTGCACCAGCTGCAATTGCTTTTGTAATGTCTCCGGAATACTTGATACCACCATCTGCAATAATTGGAATACCATATTTTTTGGCTACTGCATAAGAGTCCATAATAGCTGTAATTTGAGGTACACCAATACCGGCAACGACTCTTGTAGTACAGATAGAACCAGGTCCGATACCTACCTTAACTGCACTAACACCTGCTTTAATTAAGGCTTCTGTTGCTTCCCCAGTTGCCACATTGCCTGCTATAATTTGAACGTCCGGATAAGTATTATGAACCATCTGAATTACATTTAATACATTTGCAGAATGTCCATGAGCGGAATCTATAACAACAGCATCAACCTTTACCTTCACTAAAGCTTCTACACGGTCTAAGATATTGGATGTTACACCAACTGCTGCTGCACATCTTAGTCTGCCTTGTGAATCTTTTGCTGATAAAGGATATTTTATCTGTTTTTCAATATCTTTAATGGTAATAAGTCCTTTAAGATTACCCTTCTTGTCAACGATAGGTAATTTTTCTTTACGAGCAGAAGCCAATATTTTCTTGGCTTCTTCTAAGGTGATACCTTCAAGGGCAGTAATTAAGCCGTCTGAGGTCATAGATTCTTTAATCTTTTTAGAAAAGTCTGTTTCAAACTTTAAATCACGATTGGTAATAATTCCTACCAGTTTCTTACCTTCTGTAATAGGAACACCGGATATCTTAAATTATTGGCATCTTCCAAAGTGTGTTCTGGTGATAAGTAAAATGGATCTGTAATTACACCATTTTCAGAACGTTTTACTTTGTCAACTTCTTCTGCTTGTTGTTCAATTGACATGTTCTTATGAATAACACCAATCCCGCCCTGCCTTGCCATAGCAATGGCCATTCTATGTTCAGTAACTGTGTCCATTCCAGCGCTCATCATTGGAATATTCAGCTTAATGGATTCAGTTAAATAAGTGGATACATCTACTTCATTTGGAATTACTTCTGAATAAGCTGGCACTAACAAGACATCGTCAAATGTAATGCCTTCACCAATTATTATTCCCATGCAAATAGCCTCTCTTTCTTTATATAAGATGATTCAATAAGTACCGTTTGTATTGATTTTTACAAGTATAACGAATATTTTGAGTCTTGTCAACCACCTAGAGACAATTAGATAGCATTTGTATTTCAAAAAAAGAACCAAACTTAAAAGTTTGATTCTTATACCAGCATGGAAATTCAGACACATACTTCTAGTATTCAACTAATTTTCTTGAGTTCTTTATTTTAATGCAATTAATCATCTTTTCATTTGGCTCAAATAGTATTTTTAATTTTTTATCTGCACTTTTAAATATAATTACATAAGGTCTTGCCTCTTTACTTCTAGAGGAAAAATCTTTTACAACTAAATTTTCTCGTGCATATTGATCCAGTTCATGGGATCTGAGAGGAGCCATGATTTCTACCTGTTCAAAATCAATCTTTAATGCTGTTTTTCGTTTTGCATTACCCATTATTTTATCAAAATCCAATTGTCCATCACAAAAAACATATTCATATTCTACGTTTAATCTTGGAAACATGAATACGATTAAAACAATGATTACTGTTCCGATTATTAGCATTATGGGACTTAGTGATGCCAAAAGAAAAGAAAGTACAGCCACAAATATTAATAAGAACCGTATAGCATAGGTACCTAAAGTTTCCTTTCGTTTTACCCCAGCTTCTGCATATAATTCATTCATAAACCCATCCTCCTGTTTGTTTTATGCTTTTACTTGTTTTTATGCATTTACTTTGTTCTATGCATGCTATTTCTTACATTATGATAATGATTTCTGCCATGTTTCATAATGCAGCAGATAGTTTAAACTCATCATCATTACGTCTTATAAATCATTATACTAAAAAACAAGGAAAAGTAAAAGCATGATTTAGAAATCATTCTATTTTATACAAAAACAAGGAGCTTTTGCAAAATTGCAACTATTGCAAAAGCCCCTTGCTCTAGAGGGTTTTTATGTTTTATAGAGGGTTCTCTATTACATCATTCCCATTCCGCCTGCTCCACCTGCTGGCATAGCTGGCTCATTGGATTTTATATTAGCGACAACAGATTCTGTTGTTAATAAAGTAGAGGCAACACTAGTTGCATTTTGAAGAGCAGTTCTTGTAACCTTAGCAGGATCAAGAATACCTTCTTCTACCATATCTACATATTTTTCTGTAAGAGCATTGAAACCTGCTCCAGCCTTAGAATCTCTTACTTTACTTACAATAACTGCACCTTCTAATCCAGCATTGTCAACAATACTAAATAATGGAGACTCTAATGCTTTTAATATAATATTAGCACCTGTCTTTTCATCACCATCTAAGGATGCAGCTAATTTAGCAACTTCTTTAGATGCATGGATGTAAGCAGAACCGCCACCTGCTACAATACCTTCTTCTACTGCTGCTCTGGTAGCTGCAAGTGCGTCTTCCATACGAAGTTTCTTTTCTTTCATTTCTGTTTCAGTAGCAGCACCAACACGGATAACAGCTACGCCACCAGCTAATTTAGCAAGTCTTTCCTGTAATTTCTCTTTATCAAATTCTGAAGTTGTTTCATCGATTTGAGCTCTAATTTGAGAAATTCTTGCTGAGATTTCGTCTTTATTTCCTTCACCATCTACAATGATAGTGTTTTCTTTTTGAACTTTAACAGATTTTGCACGGCCAAGTTGATCCATAGTAGTTTCTTTTAATTCTAATCCTAACTCATCAGAAATTACTGTACCACCTGTTAAGACTGCAATATCCTGTAACATAGCTTTTCTTCTGTCACCATATCCAGGAGCTTTTACAGCAACAACTTGGAAGGTTCCTCTTAATTTATTAATTACTAAAGTTGTTAAAGCTTCACCTTCTACATCTTCAGCGATAATTAATAATCTAGCGCCAGATTGTACGATTTGCTCTAATAAAGGAAGGATTTCCTGAATATTAGAAATCTTCTTATCTGTAATTAAAATATATGGATTTTCTAAGTTAGCTTCCATTTTGTCCATATCAGTACACATGTAAGCGGATACATATCCTCTGTCAAATTGCATACCTTCTACTAAGTCAAGCTCTGTCTTCATAGTTTTGGATTCTTCAATAGTAATAACACCATCGTTAGAAACTTTCTCCATAGCATCTGCTACCATTTCACCAACTTCATCGTCTCCGGCAGAAATTGCAGCTACTCTTGCGATTTGAGACTTTCCTGTAATCTTAGAGCTCATGGACTTAATAGCATCTACTGCACAATTAGTAGCTTTTTGCATACCTCTTCTTAAGATAATTGGGTTAGCTCCTGCTGCAAGGTTCTTAACACCTTCATGAATCATTGACTGTGCTAAAACAGTAGCTGTAGTTGTACCATCACCTGCTACATCATTCGTCTTAGTTGCAACTTCTTTTACTAATTGAGCACCCATATTCTCAAATGCATCTTCTAATTCAATTTCTTTTGCAATGGTAACACCATCGTTTGTAATAAGTGGAGCTCCAAATGATTTATCTAAAACAACATTTCTACCTTTTGGTCCTAATGTAACCTTTACTGTATCCGCTAATTTATTTACACCTGCTTCTAATGCAGCTCTGGCTTCTGCGCCGTATTTAATTTCTTTTGCCATATTAACCTCCGATTCCGGTGCTTTAGCACCTTTTTAATAATAGTAATTTTGTGTTTCAGGACAAATTGCTGTTTGAAAATGTATTTTCTTCAAACTGTACTCAATTAGTCTTCAACAACAGCAACGATATCGCTTTGTTTTACTACAATAAATTCTTCATCTTCTAATTTAACTTCAGTTCCAGCATATTTGGAATAAATAACTTTATCTCCTGCTTTCACTTGCATTGTAACTTCTTTGCCATCTACCACTCCGCCTGGTCCTACTGCGATAACCTCAGCTTGTTGTGGTTTTTCTTTTGCCTGGCCTGGTAAAACGATACCGGATTTTGTTGTCTCTTCTGCTAGTAATTGTTTTAAAACTACTTTGTCTCCTAATGGTACTAACTTCATATCATTTTCCTCCTTAAACATTTTAATTTACAGTTCTAAGGCTTTCGTTTTGATAGAATCTTGATTATATGCCTTTTCATGTTATTAGCACTCGCTTCGATTGAGTGCTAACTGATAAGTTATATATTAGTAAATTTGTTTTTAATATGCAAATGTACTTCTGTTTCAAATTTCCTTATATTCATTGCTTTTACTTGTTTTTCTCTTACCTGCTCTTTATATCTCACTTTTTCTCACTTTTTTATTATTGTCCCTAATAAGACGTTGGTAAAACCCTTTGTTATGAAGTAAATGCTTCAAATTTCATGCAAAAATTACGAAAGCTATTTTAAATATTCCCTTGTAATTTCATTTTATACTACAATTAAAAGCTCTTTTTATGGTATAATAATCAAAAAGTAAAGGTAGGTTTCAAATGAAAGAAAAACTATATGCTATTCCGGTTAATGATGCATTTATAGAAGATTGTGAATGTCCCATTTGTCTTATGTTAAAAACTCTGGAGGCCAATGCCATTGAATTTACCATGGGACCAAGTTATATGGAGGACGATATAAGGGCAGTGACTGATGAAGTTGGCTTTTGTAAACATCATCTAAAGGGGCTAATGGAAAATCAGAATCGTCTTGGATTAGCCCTCATATTAAAAACTCATATGGATAAAACCATACATGACTTAGAGTTATTATCCCCTGACAAGGTGAAAGCCCCTGCTTCCCTATTCAAGAAAAAGCAAGAATCTTCAACCGTTGTTTCTTATATAAAGAAGTTGGAATCTTCCTGTTTTATCTGCAACAAAATAAATGCTACCTTTGAACGTTATATCGCTACCATATTCTCACTCTATCAAAATGATGATTCGTTTCGTAAGAAGTTTTCAACTTCTAAAGGATTTTGCACCTCCCATTATGGGCTTCTTTATGAAGAAGCAGGAAAATACTTAAATGGGAAACTGTCAGAGCAGTTTATCAAAGAGCTAAATGATTTATATTTCCATAATATGAAACGCGTGAAAGATGATTTGGAATGGTTTATTGATAAATTTGATTACCGCAATACCAACGAACCATGGAAAAACTCCAAAGATGCACTGCCTCGTGCTATGGTGAAAACCAATAGCCTTTTTTAAATATTACCTTTCAGCCTCAACGGTAATATCTAAATCAAAAAAGCCGTTAGTATTAAGTGTCATTCTAAGCTTTTGCCAAGCAAAAACTTTCCAGGCAAAATGTTTGTTTATTTACACTCTTAGAATGACAATCCTTTATACTGCAACAGCTTATTATTTGTTCTTTAATAATTCTTTTAAATCCCTAGCCTTAGCTTTAATTCTTTCATTGGCATTTCTGGCTATAAGGACTTTTGATATCCATCTGCTTGCTTCATCATGCTTTCCTGTTCTCCTTGCTAAGTCTGCAAGCAAATAAGTTACCGTATATTCATCCATTCCACACATAGGGAACATTTCTTTAGAAAACGCATCGGTAAAACCTTCATAAGCATTCACTAAGAATTCTAATTCTTCCTTCTGTAACTGTTTCATTTGCTCATCATAGTCTTTCGTATCCTCTGGCAATGATTCTGCCTTTCCACGAAGTAACCAGGCTGTCTTTAGACAAGTATAGGCGCGTTCACTGATTTTACTCTTTTTTACTATGGTATTTACCAAAGCAAGTTTATGGCGTGCAATGGCATCATCATAAGTATATTCGTCACACTCTTCATTAATTCCTTTAAATGAAGCTGAAATTTGTTCTCTGATTAACTTAGCCTGTGTAGATGTCATGTAGTTAAAAAAGCGGTTTAATGCGCTATATCCACAATGAGGACATACAACAGCATCGTATTTTAATGAGTCTACATTTTGATATTTTGGCCGTAAATCAGTGTCTGCAGATATTAGTTTGATTTTACCTGTTTTAATTGTTTTAACCTTAAATTCTTCCTCACAAACAGGACATGTATAACTTTTATCAAACAGAAAATCTGCTTCTACTATTTTTTCTTTTTCACTTGCCTCAGCAGAATCTTCTCCACTCTTATTGTTTTTATCTTCTGAAGCATACACATCTAAATCTGACATTTTTCCTAGACCAAAGGCCTCTAATCCTGAAAATAAATTAGACATTCCTTATCCTCCTTTAAACAGGCTTATATGAGCTCTTTAAAGACACAATTCGATTAAATACTATGTGTCCCGGTTCTGAATCCTTTGCATCAACGCAGAAATAGCCATGTCTTAAAAATTGGAAACTGTCATATGCTTTCGCATCCCCCACACTTGGCTCTACAAAACATTCTTTTAATACAGTAATTGAATTTGGATTCAGATTTAAGCTTCCGTCCTCATTATAAACGCCTTTTTCTTCATCTACAATGTTCTCGTATAGTCTTACTTCTGCTTTTACAGCTGTTGGCTGTGCAACCCAGTGAATGGTACCCTTTACTTTACGTCCTGTAAATCCGGAACCACTCTTGGTTTCAGGATCGTAAGTACAGTGAATTTCTGTTACCTTACCAGTTTCATCGGTAATGTAATCCGTACATTTAACAAAATAAGCATGCATTAAGCGGACTTCATTCCCTGGATATAATCGGAAATACTTCTTTGGTGGTTCAATCATGAAATCTTCTCTATCTATATACAATTCACGGCAAAATGGAACTTGTCTTACTCCCATGTCCTCGTTCTCCTGATTGTTAGGGACGTCTACATATTCTACCTGACCTTCAGGATAATTGGTAATTACTAATTTGATTGGATCTAATACTGCCATTACTCTGGACTTTTTCAGCTTAAGGTCTTCCCTGATACAGTATTCCAGCATAGCATAGTCTACAGAACTTTGACTTTTAGAAACACCGCATAATTCCATAAACATCTTAATGGATTCCGGTGTAAAACCTCTTCTTCTTAAAGCACTGATAGATACTAATCTTGGATCATCCCAGCCGTCTACAATACCATCTTCCACCAACTTCTTAATATATCTTTTTCCGGTAATAACATTGGTTAAATATAATTTTGCAAACTCAATTTGCTTAGGCGGTTTCTCATATTCTAATTCTGTAACAACCCAGTCATACAGTGGTCTGTGATCTTCAAATTCCAAAGTACAAATAGAGTGAGTGATGCCTTCAATGGCATCTTCGATAGGGTGGGCAAAGTCATACATAGGATATATACACCATTTATCGCCAGTATTATGGTGATGAATTCTGGCAACACGATAAATAATGGGATCTCTCATATTAATATTAGGAGATGCCATATCAATCTTAGCTCTTAATACTTTAGAACCATCCTCGTATTTTCCATCTTTCATTTCTTCAAATAATCTTAGGTTTTCTTCTACAGAACGATCTCTATAAGGGCTGTTCTTTCCTGGCTCTGTTAATGTACCACGGTATTCACGAATTTGGTCAGCATTTAAATCGCATACATATGCTTTACCCTTCTTGATTAGTTTAATAGCTGCTTCATACATTTGATTAAAATAATTAGATGCAAAGAATAATCTATCTTCAAAATCTCCACCAAGCCATTTAACATCAGCAATGATAGACTCTACAAATTCTGTTTTTTCCTTCATTGGATTGGTATCATCAAATCTTAAATTGAATTTACCGCCATATTTTTGCACCAAGCCATAATTTAATAAGATAGACTTAGCATGTCCAATGTGAAGATAACCGTTTGGTTCCGGTGGAAATCTGGTTGTAATAGTAGAACAACGGCCTTCGCTTATATCTTTTTCTATTATTTGCTCTATAAAATTCTTGGATACTACTTCCTTTTCAGCATCCTCTTTCGTATCATTCTCAACAAGTATTTCATTTTTCATGCCATCTTTATCCACGGCAGTTCCTCCTTCAAGCAGTAACTTCATATAAGGTATATAATACCACACTTAAAAATAATAGTCAAAGTTCATATTGGAATTTTCAGTTTCCAGTAATAGTATATTAGACTCATATATATTACTTCTTATTATAGATATACTCTTTCAAAACCTTTATTAACGCATCCATTTCATCATCTGTTCCAACAGTAATCCGAAGATAGTTATCAATACGAGGTTTCTTAAAGTATCGTACGAATATCTTTTCTTCCCTTAATGCAGTATAGAGTTCTTCTGCAGGAATGGACTCATGAGTTGCAAAGATAAAGTTGGTTTTGGAATCCGGGAAGGAAAATCCCAATTCCTTTAATTCACCCATTACTCTACTTCTGGTTTTTATAATCTTTGAAGTGCATTCTTCAAAATACCCCTTATCCTTTACAGCTTCCATTCCAAGAATAATAGAGGTCTGATTCAAGGTATAAGAGTTATAGGAATACTTTACATCATTTAGAGCTTTGATTAATTTTTCATTACCAAAAGCATAACCGATTCTCATTCCCGCCATGGACCTTGACTTTGAAAAAGTCTGCACCACCAGCAGATTATCATATTCATTAATTAGCCGGATAGCACTTGTTCCTCCAAAATCCACATAAGCCTCGTCAATAATAACCACACAATCCTGATTATGTTCTATAATATCCCTTAGGGTGTCCAAGTCTTCACATATGGAGGTAGGTGCATTAGGATTGGCTATGACCACTCCGCCATTCTTTTTATAATAGTCTTCTTTTACTATTCTAAAGTTGTGGTCTAACTTTGGCCGTTCAAAAGGTATAGAAAATAGTTCTGCCCAAACATCATAGAAAGAGTAGGTAATATCCGGGAATAAAATAGGTTTGCCGGAATTGAAGAAAGTTAAAAAAGACATTCCTAATACATCATCAGAACCAACACCAACAAACACCTGGTCTTTTCCTACATTATAATAATCAGCTAAGGTATATGCTAATAATTTAGCTGTTGGATCCGGATATAATCTTAACTTATCCGCCTTAAATTCTTGCAAAGCCTTTATTACCCCTGGTGCAGGAGGATAAGGATTCTCATTTGTATTAAGTTTAATCATTCCCGGCATATTTGGCTGCTCTCCGGGAACATAAGGCACTACTTTTCTTATATTTTTCTCCCATATACTCATAATTAACTCCTATCTCCAATTCTATATTCTTCCGCTAATTTCTTAAATCCAGGTAAAGAACGTTGAATGGTTTCAAAAGCTACACAGTAAGCAATTCTACAAAATCCAGGACATCCAAAGGAAGATCCGGGTACAATTAATATATTATAATTTTTTGCCGCTGCCGCAAATGCTTTATCATCCTCTTCTAATGCTTTTACAAACAAATAGAAAGCACCCTCCGGCTTAATGCAAGTATATCCGTACTCGCTCAGACTATTATAGAGTAATTCACGATTTCTATTATAGGAAGCCACATCCACCTCTGCATCTAAACACCTTGCAACCACCCTTTGCATTAAGGAAGGCGCATTTACAAAACCTAGGATACGATTGGCTACATTTGCTGCACCTGCTACATCAGCATAATCATCAACTTCATTAGGAATAACTAAGTACCCAATTCGTTCTCCCGGTAAGGATAAAGATTTACTAAATGAATAGCCGATTATAGTGTTATTATAGTACTTGGTTAAATAAGGAACTTTTACACCATCGTATACCAATTCACGGTATGGCTCATCAGAAATTAAATAGATTGAGGTTCCAAATTCCTTTTGCTTTCTATTCATAATATCTGCTAAACCTTTAATAGTAGCTTCTGAGTATACTACACCAGTAGGATTATTAGGAGTATTCACAATAACCACTTTTGTTTTCTTAGTAATTTTAGTTTCAAATTCAGAAAGATTTGGTTGAAAATCAACGGTATTCGGAGATACCACAACCAATTCACCATCAAAATTACTTACATAATTACGGTATTCACCAAAGAAAGGTGCAAAAGTAATCACCTCATCACCAGGATTTAATAAGGTTTTAAGAATAACATTTAAGCCACCTGCTGCACCCACTGTCATAATAATATTATTCTCCAAAAATGCAGTACCAAATCTTTTATTAATGGAATCTGCAATGGCTGTCCTAACATCTTCATAACCGGAATTACTCATATATCCATGGACTAAATTAGCATCTTCTGTATTCATAATATTTAGAATCTCTTCTTTTATTTCTTTTGGTGGCTCTACACTAGGATTACCCAAACTAAAATCATATACATTCTCTGCACCATAAATACTTGCAAGTCTCTTTCCTTCTTCAAACATGGCACGAATAACGGAACTATTTTGTACCAAACCAACCATTTTATTCGAAATCATATTATCCCTCTTTTCTTGCATTATATCGTTAAATTTCATTTAGTATAGCATAGTAACGCAGTAAATTGCAATAATAAATACCTTCCCCTAAGTTTTCCCTCTCAATCCTCAAAAATATGTATAGCATTTAATATCATTTACATATCAGCCACTTAATAACCAGCTTTGCCCCCAAAAAGTAAATTGACCTTCGTGAGTATGGGATATGGGTTTCTTGTGACTTTGGAAGAATTCCCAATGGTTCTTATACCATAGCAATCGTGCCAATCAGTGAAAATGGAGCTGTTTGAGGAGGGGCATAAGCCCCGACGAGTTCTCCATTTTCACTGATGCTATAAACGATTACTATGGTATTAGAACCATAGAATTCTCCAAGCGGAACAAGGAACCTATATCCCATACTCCCGAAGGTCTAGATACCCTGCATAGGGCAAAGCGTACGCCATACATAGGGCAAAACGTCCTTATTAAGACAGCCTAATATTCAAATAATTCTTGACTATTTCAACACATTTATCGAATCCAAGCTGCATACTGTTAAAACATAAATCATAATTTCTGGCATCTTGCCAATCTCTACCGGTGTAGTATCTATAATATTCTGCCCTACGCTTGTCGATGGAGTGAATTTTCTTCTCCAGCTCTTTTTGTGGCAGACTAAACATATCTGTTAATCTGGCAACACAGTCTTCTAAAGATGCATAAACAAAAATCTTTACTACATTCTTCATGTCTTTTAGAATATAGTCTGCACAGCGTCCTACAATGATACAGGATTCCTGTTCTGCAATATCTCGAATAACTTTTGCCTGATAATTAAATAAATTATCATTGGAAACAAAGTCCTCTCTATCAGGAGGAATCAACTCTCCTTTATATTCTTTGCGCATTATTTTATAAAGTAAGCTTTTCTTTAATTGCTCATCTGCTCTCCCGAACAGTTCTTCATTAATACCGCTGTCGTCAGATGCCAGTCTAAGAAGTTCTCTATCATAATAATGTATACCTAATTCCTCAGCAAGCATCTTTCCCATGGTTCTACCGCCACTGCCGTAGCCTCTTGCAATTGTAATTACATAATGTTCCATCCTATCCCTCCTCGTACATTAATAGGTAATAATTGTAACACTAGTTTCCATGCCGTATCTGATTGCAGATGTAGCACTGCCACAAATCAGGGTGTGAATTATTCTTTTCAATAATTCACACTATTCTCCTAAATATGCTTTCTTAACTGAATCGTTATTCATCATTTCCTCAGCATCGCCTTCCAATACAATTTTTCCTGTCTCTAATACATATGCCCGGTCGGCAATGGATAATGCTTTTTTCGCATTTTGTTCTACTAATAGTACTGTAGTTCCATTATCGCTGATTTCTTTTATAATATCAAATATTTCAGAAACAAAAAGTGGAGAAAGACCCATAGATGGCTCATCCATTAATATAATTTTGGGGTGGGACATTAACGCACGACCCATAGCTAACATCTGCTGTTCACCACCACTTAGTGTACCTGCTATCTGATTCTTTCTTTCCTTTAAGCGAGGGAAACGCAGATACACTTTTTCTAAAGTTTCTGAGATTTCATTTTTATCTTTTCTTGTATAAGCACCTAGTTTCAGATTTTCAAAAACAGATAATTCTTGAAAGATTCTTCTGCCTTCTGGAACATGTGCCATTCCTAAAGAAACAATATTATGTGCTGGCATTTTAGTTAAATCATGTCCTTCAAATTCAACACTTCCGGCTTTTGGGGAAATCAAACCGGTAATTGTATGAAGAATGGTTGTTTTACCTGCACCATTGGCTCCAATCAAAGCAATAACTTCTCCTTCATTTACTTCAAAGGAGATGCCTTTTATTGCCTGGATTACGCCATAATATACTTCCAGATTATTTATAGTTAACATTGCCATTGGGTTTCCTCCATTCCTTCTAAACAGTTCAGGCTAACGTTTATTCACCAAGATATGCTGTAATAACTTCAGGATTATTCAGCACTACTTCCGGAGTTCCGGAGGCAAGCTCAGTTCCAAAGTTTAATACTAATATCTTCTCACATATTCCAGTCACCAGTTTCATATCATGCTCGATTAGAAGAATGGTTATATGATATCTGTCCCGAACCAAACGAATGGTGTCCATTAATTCTGCTGTCTCGTTAGGATTCATACCTGCTGCAGGTTCATCTAATAATAAAAGCTTTGGATTGGTTGCCAGAGCTCTTGCAATCTCCAGCTTTCTTTGCTTTCCATAAGGAAGGTTATTTGCCAGATAATTTGCCTCACCATCCAAATCAAATACTTTTAATATTTCCATGGCTTTTTCATCCATTTCCTTCTCTAGTTTAAAATAATTTGGTAGGCGGAAAAAACTGGTTGCCAGATTATATTGGACTTCATTATGAAAAGCAGCCTTTACATTATCTAACACTGTCATTTTCTTGAATAATCGTATGTTCTGAAATGTTCTGGCAATCCCTGCCTGACAAATTTCAGAGGGAGTTTTTCCAACTATGTTTTTACCATTAATTTTAATGGTTCCAGTTGTTGGCTGGTAAACGCCGGTAAGCAGGTTGAACACGGTTGTTTTACCTGCACCATTTGGACCAATTAAACCATATAATTGACCTTCTTCGATACTTAAGTTTACATCATCAACTGCCCGCAAACCACCGAAGGAGATTCCTAAATTTTTAACTTCCAGTAATGACATTTTTTCTCCTCCTTTCGTTATTTTGCATTATTCTTATTGGATTTCATAAACTTTGGCAACTTACCGCTCTCTTCCAATTTTGTTTTAAACCCTGAGGAGCGGAATAGCATAGCAGCAATTAGAACAACTGCATATAATAATGTTCTAAATTCATCTACGGAACGAAGCATTTCCGGTAGGATTGTTAGAGCAACAGCGGCTATAATAGAGCCTTTAATATTACCCATACCACCAAGAACTACAATAACAAGTATTTCAATGGATTTGTTATAATCAAAATCACCTGGTTTTAATATACTTAAATTATGACCATAAAATACTCCGGCAACTCCGGCAAAGAAAGCAGCAATAACAAATGCCATAACTTTATATTTACTTACTTTAATACCGATGGATTCTGCTGCAATATAATTTTCACGTACCGATATAATAGCCCTGCCATGTCTGGACTTTACAAAATTAGAAATCAAAACCACGGTTAAAACCATTACTATATATACCCAGGTATAGTTAGAATACCTTGGTATCTTAGTTAAACCTTGGGCACCACCAGTAAACTTAAGAGAAGTAAGGACAGAACGTATAATCTCACCAAATGCTAAAGTAACAATAGCAAGATAATCACCTTTTAGTCTTAATACCGGAAGTCCGATAAGAAAGCCAAAAATTGCTGCCATAATTCCACCAGCAATTAACGCAATTGTAAATTCTATGCCCTTTGGCAAATTCATATGAAGAGTAATTAAAGCCCCTGTATATCCACCAATAGCCATAAAACCGGCATGACCCAGTGATAATTCTCCAAGGAACCCAACTGTAAGGCTTAGGGATACTGCAAGGATAATATTAATGCCCATAGGAATGATTAAGGATTTACTTTGACGGCTTAAAAGGTCCCCTTCTGCCAAATAGGTGAGTACAAAATATCCTGCAATTACACATATTAGGTAAATTAGGTTCTTTAGCGTAAATATACTATTGTTATTCGTTACTTTTTTATCCTTTTTCATTGTTCCACCTACACTTTCTCAATTCTGTTTTTGCCCAGAAGTCCTGAAGGCTTCACCAATAGTACTACTACTAAAACGCCAAATACGATAGCATCGGAAAGCTGGGAAGATATATAGGCTTTCGAAATGCTCTCTATAAGACCTAACACCAACCCACCAATCATGGCTCCAGGTATACTGCCAATACCACCAAGTACAGCAGCCACAAAGGCTTTGATACCAGGGAGCGCTCCAAGTGTTGGCTGGATTGACTGATACTGACATACGAACAGAATTCCTGCTACTGCTGCTAATCCTGAGCCAATTGCAAATGTAATGGATATGGTACGATTCACATTGATACCCATTAATTCTGCTGCTGCCTTATCCTCCGATACAGCTTTCATTGCTGCACCAGTTTTCGTCTTATTAATGAAATATGTTAATGAAACCATACATATGAAAGTTATGATAAATGTAACAAGAGATACACCTGATATGGTAATATCACCAATGCGAATTGAATTTACATTAATAATGGATTTAAAGGCAATTGGATTTGGTTTAAAAATTAGCAATGCAAGACTTTGTAAAAAGAAACTTACACCAATTGCAGTAATTAATACAGATAAAGCAGGTGCTTTTCTTAGTGGCTTATAAGCAACTTTTTCAATTATAATTCCAAGTACGCTGCAAATAATGATTGTTAAAAAAACAGCTGCCATAACCGGTACCTTTAGTAAAGCTATTAACACGTATAATGCGTAGGCACCTACCATTATAATATCTCCATGGGCGAAATTAATCATCTTTGCAATACCATAAACCATGGTATAGCCTAAGGCAATTAACGCGTAAATACTTCCTGAACGTAATCCGTTAATTAATTGTTCCAGTATACTTCCCATTTAATTTCACCTCTTTCTTCCTTTCTCTTCTTCCAAACATGATGCTGCTTTGCGACATCTCAAATAATAAGTAAAAAGGAGATTGCCAGGATATCACAATAGAATTTTTCAAATTGTAGAAATCCTAGGAATCCCCATTTTAATTATAAGTTTATATTTATTATTGGAACCGCTTTCCTTATTTCACAGTCATGGTTACATACTCACCGTTTTCAATTTTAACGAATTTTGTACCCTTGTTTGGTTCACCATTTTCATCAAATGATACAGAACCAGTAAGTCCATCTACCTTAATCTTGGTCATAGCAGCAATTAAATCTTCGCTTTTTACTGAACCTGCTTCTTCTAAGGCTGCCTTAATTACATAAACTACATCATAACCATCTGCTGCAAATTGGTCAGGAACTGCATTATATTCTTCTTTATAAGCTTTTACAAAGGATTGAACAGCTGGGTTTTCATCCGTTGCTACAAAAGGGCTTAAGAATACAGAACCTTCTAATACTTTTGCATCAACCACCTGAGCAAGAATACCATCCCATCCATCTGTACCGATAAATGGAAGTCCAACATTTAATTCAGATGCCTGAGTTGCGATATAGGAAGCTTCCGTATAATATATGGGGGCAAATATGATTTCTGCTCCAGAGCCTTTAATTTTAGTTAATTGGGTACTAAAGTCAACTGCACCTTTTTCAAATGCTTCATTAGCAACAATTTCTCCACCAAGTTTCGCCACTTCTGCATTAAATGCATCCTTAACACCTGTACTGTATGGATCAGAGTTATTATATATAACTGCTATCTTTTTATGTCCTAAAGTTTCAACAGCATATTTAGCCATTGTCTCTCCTTGTACCGGATCCGTAAAACATAATCTGAAAATATTAGGATAAGCAGTGGCACCTGCTATAGATGCAGATGGTGTAATAGTAAGAATTCCATCCTCATTGGTTCTATCCGTAATTGCCATATGAGCATCACTGGTAACTGCACCCAGTATTGCTTGTGCTCCACCATCCATTACAGTGTTATATGCTGAAACAGCTACCTCAGGAGATGCCTCATCATCAACAAAGTTTAAATTTAATTTAACTGTTTCATCTCCAACCTTAACGCCGCCTTCATCATTGATTTTCTTTATAGCAATTTCAGCGCCCTGTTTTACAGATACACCGTAAGAAGCTGCTGATCCGCTGAGTGGTCCAAGTCCCCCAATCATAAATTCATTGGAACCACTTTCTTTTTTTCCACAGCCTGTGAATAAACTGGCGGTCATTACAGATACTAAGCCTAAGCTTAAAACTTTCTTTAAACTTTTTTTCATAAACAATCCTCCCTAAGATATTATTTAGATAAATATTCATTTTCTTTACCACTTTCAACTTATTACTTATTAATGCATTAAAGTAAAATGTTTTAAAAAAAATTGATATCTAAATATCACTAATAGATACAAAACAAGGCGTTCATCTGGTTTTTTTCTTGAACGCCTTTATTCTTGGATATAATAATACTATTGTAAATTCTATTTGTCAACCGTAATTTTTATGATTATTTACAGATTTTTTATAGAATTGTTATATGAGTTTTATTAGATTCCTTATAAGATTCTTTATAGAATTGTTATATGAGTTTTATTAGATTCTTTAATAAAACAGCTAACGGTTATAAATATGCAGTTCACCACCACACTTGTCGCAGAAATCCAATCCTTCCAAAGTAATTCCACCGCAATCCGGACAGATAATTTTCTCAGGAAGGATTTCCCTTTCTACAATTTCATATTCCACCTCAATACCTTCAGAAGAATCTGGATTTAAATTTCCAAGATTCTCTCTTTCCAAATTTCTTTCATTCGGGCTTTTTTCTTCTAAATTCTGTTCTCTTGAGTTCCCTGTTTTGAAGATTTTTTCTTTCAAATTATTTCCCTCTGGGTTACTTCTTTTTGAATAGCTTTCTGCTGAATTCTTTTCTGCCAAGTTCCTGCCTTCTTGAACCATTTCTATTGGGCTTTTCTTATAGGATTTGTTTTTTTCTATTCCACTTCTACCCTTATTTTGATTGGTTTCATTCGCCTGATTATTGAAATGCATTATTTCTTTCAAGTTTTTTAATAGTTTCATGGCTATCTCCCAGCTTAAAGGTACCTCTCATTTCTATAATTGGTCCACCTTTATGTTCTACATAATCTCTTGTAATAATAACTTTTCCAATATTATCGTCTTTGGGGATTTCATACATAATATCAAGCATAAAATCTTCAATAATGGCTCTTAAAGCTCTTGCCCCAGTCTTTTTTTCTAATGCCTTTTCCGCTATATCATCTAAAGCACCATCTTCGAATTCCAATAAAACTTCATCTAACTGTAATAATTTTTTATACTGTTTTAATATAGCATTTTTAGGCTCTTTTAAAACTTTTACCAGCATATCCTTTGTAAGACCCTCTAAAGTATATATAATAGGAAGTCTTCCGATAAATTCTGGAATCATACCAAATTCCCTTAAATCTTCCACAGTTACCTTTTGCAGTATATTAAGGTCGTTATCATACTTATCTTTTAAATCCGCACTAAATCCAATGGAGGCTTTTTTATTTAATCTTTCTTTAATAACCTTTTCCAAATCAGGAAATGCCCCACCACAAATAAATAGTATATTCTTCGTATTTACTGTAGTCATTGGAACCATGGCATTCTTACTGGTAGCGCCTACAGGAACTTCTACTTCACTTCCTTCCAGTAATTTTAACAATCCTTGTTGTACGGATTCTCCACTGACATCTCTACTGTTGGTATTTCTCTTTTTGGCTATTTTATCAATTTCATCAATAAAGATAATTCCTCGTTCTGCCTTTTCCACATCATTATCAGCGGCTGCTAAAAGTTTGGATACGACACTTTCTACATCATCACCAATATAGCCTGCCTCGGTAAGAGAAGTAGCATCTGTAATTGCAAGGGGAACATTTAACAATTTAGCTAAGGTTTTTACCAAATAAGTTTTGCCACTTCCAGTTGGTCCAATCATTAACATATTGGATTTCTCAATTTCAATATCATCCATAGTATTGGCAGCTACTCTTTTATAATGATTATATACAGCTACAGATATTACCTTCTTGGCATGTTCCTGACCAACGATATATTCATCCAAATGTCCCTTTATAATATGAGGGGAAGGAATCTTCTTAATATCAAATATCGGTTGATTTTCCTGGGTTTCTTCCTTGGGTTTCTTCTTCTTTAACTTTTGGCTATTCGGTATCTCCTGCATCTGACTCAAATTCATTAAATTAGGTGATAGATTCATAATATCTATATAAGGTATGCCATTGCCATTGTTATTGATAGTATCAAATGTCTTTTGCATACAATCAGAACAGATGCATATATTATTAGGTAAGTGCATCATTTTACCGGCTTTACTTTCTGGTCTGCGGCAGATATAGCAGATTTCTTCATATTCGTCTTTATTGTCTTTTGAATCACTGGTTTTAGATTCTTTTTTATCTGAAGAATCTTTGGTATCTCTATCTGAAGAATCCTTGGTATCTCTATCTGAAGAATCTTTGAAATCTTTATGGTCTATTATGATTTCTCTAAAGTCATTGTCGCCTAAGTCATTGTATTTGTAATCATTGTTATCTTTGTAATCATTATCATTGTTATCTTTACCTTTGTTATTGTTATCTTTACCTTTGTTATTTTTATCCATACTTATCTCCTTATTCTAATACTGTTCCTTTTAAAACTAAAATATATTGATTGATTTTCTAATATTGTAGAATTCCTTATTGATGTTTTAATAACATTGTAGAATTCCTCATTGATATTTTAATAATATGGCAGAATTCCTTATTGATGTTTTAATAGCAACATTAATCTTCAGCTGCTAAGGCTATTAAAAATATTCTTTTCATATTTTCGCTTGAATTCTTACATTTGAACACTTTCTTTTGATTTATTCAATTTCCTATCTATATCAAATTAATTTGGCAGTTTAACTTCATTAGAAAAGTGGAAATATCCACTTTAACTAACTTTACTAACCATTATATCCTAGACTTTATATGGAAACAATAGAAGAAAACTTAAATTTTTATTAACTTCCTTCTTCTACTGCAAGTTTGTATAGCAAGCTCCCAGACCAAAGAAAAAAGGACTGTTGCAAATTATTTTGAACCGCCCCCTGCCAAGCAGGCAGGGAGTGGTTCATTTTACAACAATCCATATGATTACTTTTCTTTAAATACATTTTTATTTACTAAATTTACTGTGACTTCCTTTTCAACATATTTTCCATCCACCATACGCATTATGGTTAATTTTATATCGGTACCTGCCCGATAGGAAGATATTTTTTCTTGTAATTGAGTTGCTCCTGTAACTTGGGTACCATTTACCTTAGTAATAATATCTCCAGTAACAATACCTGCTTTGTCGGCACTGCCACCCTCGACAACTCCTCTTACATAAACACCCCTTGGCCAATTATAAGCATTTGCAATATCTTCTGTAATTTCTTTAATGTATACTCCCAGATATCCCTTCTCATCCTCTTTTATAGTTTCACGATTCATCAATTCATTTATAATAGGAACTGCTCTGGAAATTGGTATGGCATATCCCATACCTTCTACTTCTTGGGAGGCATATTTTACAGAATTAATTCCAATGACTTCACCTTTTGTATTCAGCAAAGCTCCACCACTATTACCAGGATTTATAGCCGCATCTGTCTGTAATAATACCATGGTATTATTATCAATCTTGACTTCTCTATCTTTTGCACTAATGTAACCAACTGTTACAGATTGTCCGTAACCTAATGCATTTCCTATTGCTATAGCCATTTGTCCAACTTTGACAGAATCAGAATCACCTAACTTAGCAATCTTAATGGCATTCATGGTATCTTTGCTTATTGTACTAAGGTCGATTGCTATTACTGCAAGGTCTGCAACGGAGTCGCTTCCTTTAACAATTGCTTTCGCCTGAGTATTATCAATAAAGGTTACTTCAAGTGGATTTGCACCTTCCACTACATGGTTATTGGTTGCGATTAGCAGTTCTTTATCATTTTGACCTACGATAATACCGGAACCACTTCCTACATTTGGTTCACTATACTGCTGGCCAAACCAATCAAATGTTTGAGTAAATGTGCCGGTAATCGTAACAATGGAAGGCATAGTCGCCTCTACAACATCTGTTATATCTGTTTTTTGTTGAATGGTATTTTCTGAAATAGTTGTAGTTGATAGCCTTTTGTCTGAATCTCTAGGAATACCCAGATTTAACTTGTTTCCGAAACCATCAATTCCATTTCTAAGACTATAAGAAAATGATTGTGCATTTGGATTAATATTGTAATAAAGTTCATTGACACCAATGAAGGTAGCACCTGCAATTACACCAAATACTACTGCTGCACATAAAATAGCTACTGCTTTCT
This sequence comes from uncultured Anaerocolumna sp., assembly GCA_937901695.1. Classification (GTDB taxonomy): domain Bacteria; phylum Bacillota; class Clostridia; order Lachnospirales; family Lachnospiraceae; genus Anaerocolumna. The sequence continues at coordinate 2,565 of CALDJN010000211.1, read as the reverse complement.
TTAAAAAACTTTTCCCTTTCACTTTACCAGCTCCTGATGAAGATTGGTCCTTATAAGAATATTGATTTGAATTTCCTGCCTGACCATTGAAGTTTTGATACGTGTTTGATCTATTTTGATTCCCGTTATTATTTATGTTGCCGTTAAAATTGTTATTGTTATTATAAGGTGAACCATTATTTTGTCCGTTCTTATTAGGAGAAATCTGTTCTGCCCAAAACTTATATGGTACAGATTGATTATTATTAACAGAACCGGTATTTTCATTATTTGTACCTAGGTTGTTATGGTTTCCCTTATCTGATTCCTGATTATTATAACTTATGTTATTATTTGTATCTGAACCTTGAATGCTTGCAGATTCATTGTTTCCAGATTCATTGTTTCCAGATTCACTTTTTATAGTTTCATTGTTTATAGATTCATTTTTTATAGTTTCATTACTTAAGTTTCCATCCGGTTGATTGGAATTGTTATTGTTATTTTGATTATTATTAAATTCATCCATAGTGTGCATCTCCTTTACTTATCTAATATTAAAATCCATATATAAAGTTTCCGAAGAATATTCCTTCTCGGCAAGCTCAATTATGATAAAATTTTCTTGCTTAAATCATTTTGTTAAAATTATTGTATCAACCTTTTGTGTTTTAAATGTGAATTTTTTGTTTATTTTGTATGTATTCCGCCTTCATCTATAAATTACTGTTCAGCCTGTGGCATCTGCTTGCGTCAACTTTTTGAACCTTAAGAAATTTAAAAATTACAGTTCAGTCTGTGGCACCTGCTTGCGTCAACTTCCTGAACCTTAACATAAAATTTAAAAATTACAGTTCAGTCTGTGGCATCCCTTCTTCCTTTTACTTGCCTTACCTTCGTGCATTTTTAAAATAGACACAAAATATTAAGAATTTTGCTATTGTAGACTAAATCGGAATCATGTATTATAATAATATGAAAACATACAGTAGTCAAAGCGGATATTTCCACTTGCCGGCAGGCAAGTTTTGCCCATAGGTGAGTTTTGCCCATAGACAAGTTTTGCTGATAGGTGAGTTTTACCCACAGACAAGTTTTGCTAATAGGTGGGTTTTACCCACAGACAAGTTTTGCTGATAGGTGGGTTTTACCCACAGGCAAATTTATCTGCTATTACTACTTGCTCAACCCTTATTGCTGCTTCGTGGCATTTAAGCAGGCATTTAAATTCCTGCCCAAAATAGGCAAGTCAAACCCCCCGCCCCTTTAAGCGGGGGACTTTCCTGATAAGATTAACTGTAAATATAAAATATCACATAAATGAATATGGTGAACATTATGGCAAAAAATAATCAAAAAAAGACAAAAAAAATAAGGGTTATAATTGATGGTATTTTAATAACCATTTCCTTTATTATTGCATATTACCTCCGATTTGACAGTCCTTTATCCAGATGGGGAATTTTTAGGCTGGATCATACCAACTACCTTCCTTTAACAGATTACTTGCAAATACTTATTTTTATCTTACCTGGATATCTAATTATTTATTACTACTGCAGCTTGTATAGTCCAAATCAAACACAAAGTAAACGGTTGGATTTATACAACATCGTAAAAGCAAATATTTTATCTTTAGCTTATTTTGCTTTAATCTTATTTCTATTAAAGAAACAAGATTTTTCCCGTGCAGTGATTGTCCTTTTCTTCCTTACTAATGTAGTGCTGGATACTTCTTATCGATTGATTCTTAATTACTCCATTCGTATGGCAAGAAAGAAAGGCTTTAACCTAAAACATATCGTGTTGGTGGGTTATAGTGGTGCTGCAGAAGCTTATATTGATAGGATTTTAGCTAATCCTCAATGGGGTTATTTGGTTCACGGAATACTAGATGATAAAAAGGAACGCGGAACCTTATATCGTAATATAAAAGTAATCGGAAGTATTGATGATTTATTAGAGATTTTGCCACAAAATCATTTGGATGAAATAGCAATTACACTAAGTTTGGATGAATATTCAAAACTAGGACGAATTGTTGCATTATGTGAGAAATCTGGTGTACATACGAAATTTATACCAGATTATCAAAACTTCTTCCCTACTATACCATATACGGAAGATTTAGTCGGATTACCTGTAATTAATATACGTAATGTACCTTTAAGTAATACATTTAATAAATTTACGAAACGTGCCACTGATTTATTTGGCTGTTTTGTAGCACTTCTAATCTTTGGCATACCAATGATTATCGTTGCAATTATTATCAAGTTTACCTCACCAGGACCAATCATTTTCTCACAAATTCGAATTGGAAAGCATAATAAGGAATTTAAAATGTACAAATTCCGTTCTATGGAAGTGCAAACAGAAGCCAAAGAGAAAAAAGCTTGGACAACCTCTAATGACCCACGTGTTACAAAGATTGGTAAATTCATTCGTAAGACAAGCATTGATGAATTACCACAATTATTTAATGTACTAAAAGGGGAAATGAGTCTGGTAGGTCCAAGACCGGAACGTCCTTATTTTGTTGAAAAATTCAAAGAAGAAATACCACGTTACATGATAAAACACCAA